>VGAL01000004.1 GCA_016870715.1 Actinomycetota bacterium
CTCATCAGCCGGAACGCTCCTCTTCATCTACTCATTTATCTGGATTCCTATCGATGTATTCGTATTCCTGCCCATCCTTGGCAACACCAATGCTCATCAACTAGGGATTGGCGCTGGCCTTGGTTTTGCGCTCTTCTTTATCGGAGCGGGCGCTGTCCATTGGGCTAAGACACTTATGCCAGATGAAGAAGTAGTCGCCCAACGACATGAAATGCGCTCCAGCGATGAAGATCGCGCATCATTTGTAGAGACAGTAAAAGGCGAAGCTGCAAAAGTTCAGCTGGGGCGACGATCGCTCATCAAGCGAAGCCTGGGGCTCTCACTTGGTCTCGTAGGGCTCTCTCCTCTTATCTTGCTTCGTGACCTTGGCCCACTTCCGGAACAGTCGCTCTTGAAAACCACATGGGATAAGGGTGTGCGTATCGTCACCGATCCAGGCAATCGTCCATTACGTCCTGAGGATCTAGAGGTCGGTGCAATTGTGCACGTTCTTCCTGAAATCAAAGACCCCGAGCACCGCAAACTTAAGGATATTGCGAAAGATGCATCGATTCTCATTCGGGTACGTCCATCGGAACTTAAACTCTCTGAAGAGCGGATGTCTTGGACGCACGAAGGAATCATCGCCTTCTCGAAAATCTGTTCTCACATGGGATGTCCAGTTGCGCTCTACGAACAGACCACCAAACACCTCCTCTGCCCATGCCACCAATCAACATTCGATGTTCCTACCGGTGCAAAAGTTATCTTTGGCCCCGCTGCGCGACCTCTGCCACAATTGGCAATCACAGTCGATAGCGAGGGTTACCTTGTTGCCGCTGCACCATTTAACGAACCGGTTGGACCTAGCTTCTGGGAGCGAAACTCATGAAATCACGACGCGAGAAAGTCGCTGGTGGCGTAGCTAACTTCATCGATGAGCGCACGGGTGCAGCTAAATGGGTCAAGAAGAATCTTCAAAAAGTATTTCCTGATCACTGGTCATTTATGCTTGGGGAGATTGCGCTCTATTCCTTCATTATCTTGCTGCTCTCTGGAACATTCTTAACATTCTGGTTCGTGCCCTCACAAGAAGAGATTGTCTACGAGGGCTCATACCAAGCCCTTGAAGGCGTCAAGATGTCCGAGGCTTACGCCTCTACCTTGGATATCACCTTTGATGTTCGTGGTGGTCTGCTCATGCGCCAAGTTCATCACTGGGCCGCTCTACTCTTCTTAGCCGCGATGGTGGCTCACCTCCTTCGAGTCTTCTTTACCGGCGCATTCCGCAAGCCGCGTGAGCTCAATTGGATTCTCGGCGTTGCCCTTCTGACTCTCGGAATTGTTGAAGGATTCCTTGGCTACTCACTTCCCGATGATTTGCTCTCAGGAACTGGAGTTCGTATCGCGCAGGCAATCATCCAAGCGATTCCGGTATTGGGAACCTATTTGGCATTCTTCGCCTTCGGTGGCGAATTCCCGGGGACTGTTTTCATTCCTCGCATCTACACCGTCCACGTCCTTCTCATTCCGGGAATCATCCTGGCGCTCATCACAGTCCACTTAATGCTCGTCTGGTACCAAAAGCACACCCAATATCCAGGTGCCGGGCGAACAGAAAAGAATGTTGTCGGCTACCCACTCCTTCCGGTCTATATGGCGAAGGCCGGTGGCTTCTTTTTCATCGTCTTTGGCGTGACTGTGCTTCTCGGCGCATTTGCTCAGATCAACCCCATCTGGATCTTTGGTCCCTACACGCCAACGCAAATTTCTGCAGGCTCGCAACCGGATTGGTATATGGGGTGGCTCGATGGGTTGGTGCGAATGTCACCTCCTCTTGAGACGCACGCTTTTGGTTACACCATCTCCTGGAATATCTTGCTTCCCGGATTGATTCTGCCGGGAATTATCTTTACTGGAATGGCGCTCTATCCATTTATTGAAGCGTGGGCCACCGGAGATAAGCGCGAGCATCATCTCTTGGATCGCCCTCGGAACGCTCCAACCCGTACCGCTCTCGGTGCAATGTCACTGACCTTCATGGTGGTGGCGCTCATCAATGGCGGTAACGATCTCATCGCCACGCATTTCAACTTGAGCATCAATCAGATTATGTGGGCTACTCGAATCAGCATCATCATTCTTCCGCCTCTCGCCTACATCATCACTAAACGAGTCTGTCTATCGCTTCAACGATATGACCGCGAACTTGTCCTTCATGGTCGTGAAACTGGTCGCCTCGTGATGTTGCCTCATGGTGAATACATCGAAGTTCATGAGCCAATCTCCCCTGAGAAGGCCTATATGTTGACCCAACATGAACAACCCCTTCCGCTCCAGGCCCCCGAGGCAGATGAGAATGGGGTTGCCCCTCGCGGTGGCTTGAAGAACAAAGTTCGATCTCGTCTAAGCAAGGCGATACTGGGTGAACAAATTGCCAAGCCAACTCCAGAGGATGTCAAAGCCCTCGAAGGTGGCCACCACTAACGCTCAGCTCTCTTCGGTAGTTGGTCGCACTTGTCTGCGCCTCACCTGCAGGGCAGTTTTTAGAGGCGCATCCAGCAGGTAGTAGCCCTGCAGCGCGCGCAGCTTTTTGTGAAGCGCTGTTGAGATCGGAGATGCAGGCCTGTAACGAGAGTATCTTTGAGTCATCTTGAGCATATTGAGCAACTAACTCGATTGCATCCGCGCTTGCACCATGACCTCTGCCCCAAGGGGCAATCCAGTATCCGATTTCGGCAACACCATCATCATCAACCGTATGGATGGATATGACGCCTACTGGCGCGCCAATGCCATTTTCAATATTTTCAATCACCCAAATTTTGTATTCAGGAAACTCACCATTGGCAAAACTTTGCGCATGTTCGATTAGATATGGACGCGGAACTGTAGTCCAATATTGGATTTCACTATCTTGGCAGGCGTCAAATATCCATTGGGCATCAGAACTTTGAATCTCTCTTAACATGTGCATGGGTACTACTGTAAACAAAGGAGAATAGCTCGCGATATTAGTTACGTTCGTATTGCATGGACCAACCCATTATGGAAATCATGAGCGCTGCCGCTCCAATAAGGGTCATCCACCAGCCAAGAATCAGGCCTAAACCTGTGATTGTGGCAAAGAGCGCGACGGTTAATGGCCACCAGGAGTGCGGACTGAAGAAGCCTTGCTCTCCTGCTCGATCAGCTATTTCACCTTCGAGATTATCTTCCGGAAGCGTTGCGCCAAGACGCCGATTGGTAAACCAGAAGTAAAAGGCAATTAGAGCGGCTAGGCAGGTACTCAAGATCAGAGCAACAATTCCCACTACCTCTTCCGCCCAGAGAGCGTAGACAACAGTGGTGACACCGTAAAAGATGGCGATGCCGGCAAATAGTTGCCATCCGAATTTCATTGGCTAACCCCTATTTCTTTCTATTTCTCGGTTACTTCTGGATGGTGCAGATCGAAGGCGGGGCGCACGCTACGAATTCGTGGAATCGAGGTGAAGTTGTGGCGCGGCGGCGGACAACTGGTTGCCCACTCGAGCGAGCCGCCATATCCCCATGGATCATCAACGGTCACCTTTGGCGCATTACGAGTGATCCAAATGTTGAGTACGAATGGGATAGTTGAAAAGGCCAGTAAGAACGCGCCAACGGTGGAGATCATATTCATTCCAGTGAACCCATCACTAGCGAGGTAATCCGCGTAACGACGTGGCATGCCAATGATGCCCAACCAATGTTGGATAAGGAATGTCATGTGGAAGCCGATAAGCACGGTCCAGAAGTGAATCTTTCCGAGCGTCTCATTAAGCATTCGACCGGTGAACTTTGGCCACCAGAAGTAGAAACCACCGAACATCGCAAAGACGACGGTACCGAAGACTACATAGTGGAAGTGTGCGACTACGAAGTATGAGGCCGACACTGCAAAATCAAGAGGTGGGCTGGCAAGGATAATTCCGGTTAATCCACCGAAGAGGAAGGTAATCAAGAAACCTAGTGACCAGATCATTGGCGTATCCATATGGACATTTCCACGCCACATCGTGCCGATCCAGTTAAAGAACTTCACACCCGTCGGTACACCGATGAGGAAGGTCATGAAAGAGAAGAAGGGCAAGAGAACTTGTCCTGTCGTAAAGAGGTGATGAGCCCAGACCGCAACTGATAGCGCAGCAATCGCAATTGTTGCTGCAACCAGACCCTTATAACCAAAGATTGGTTTCCTGCTAAAGACCGGGAGAATTTCACTGACGATTCCAAAGAATGGCAAGGCAAGGATGTAAACCTCTGGGTGACCAAAGAACCAGAAGAGATGTTGCCAGAGCATTGCGCCACCATTTGCCGGATCAAAGATCAGTGCGCCAAATCGACGATCTGCTTCAAGTCCAAGCAGCGCTGCAGCAAGGGGTGGGAAGGCAAGGAGAATCAAGATAGAGGTCAGGAGCACGTTCCATGTGAAGATCGACATACGGAACATGGTCATACCCGGGGCACGCATACAGAAGATAGTCGTAACAAAGTTCACGCCACCCAGAATCGTTCCAAGTCCACCAATTGCTAATCCAACAATCCATAGATCGCTACCAATACCCGGGGAATACTCCGCGCTCGAAAGTGGCGCGTAGGCAGTCCAACCAAATGATGGCGCGCCGCCCGGTGTGAAGAAACCAGCGATTGCCATGATTCCACCAAAAAGGTAGAGCCAGTAAGAGAGCATGTTCATTCGCGGGAATGCAACATCAGCAGCGCCAATTTGCAGTGGCATGATCTCGTTAGCGAAACCAACAAAGAGCGGTGTTGCAAACATAAGAAGCATGATGATGCCGTGCATGGTGAAGAGCTGGTTGTACTGCTCGACGCTGAGAAACTGAAGTCCAGGTCGCGCAAGTTCGGCCCGCATGAAAAGCGCCATGACGCCACCGATTAAGAACCAAATGAATGAGGTAATGAGGTAGAGATGGCCGATGACTTTATGGTCAGTGGTGGTCAACCATTTAACGACAAGACGACCTTTGCTCTGTGGCTCAGTCGGTCGGAGCGGAGAGATCGTTGGGCGCTCGGCATAAGTTGTCATGCAACACCACCTTTAAGGGAGTTAATGTAACTCTGGTACTCAGCTGGCGAGACAACTTTCACAGTAAATCGCATCTGTGAGTGGTTGCGCCCGCAATGCATATTGCAGAAACCTGGATATGTGCCCTCTTTTTGTGCTGTGAATTCAAATTTATTCTCGATGTAAGGAAGAGCTTGCATCTGCATCATAAATGCTGGGATCCAAATACTATGAACGACATCTGAGGCTGTGAGGTTGATGCGAACCCTCTCCCCCAAAGGAAGATAGAGAGTTGGGAGTTTCTCGGGATTTCCAGTGACGGTCTTTCCCTGCGCTTCAGGGTAAGTAAATTGCCATGCCCATTGAAATGCATTGACATCGATTTCATGCACAGCAACATTTGCTGGAGAAATCTTGGTGATGGTGGATTGATCTCGAGCAGTGAAGTAGAAAAGCACCGCAACAATAATGAAAGGTACGACGGTGTAAATAATTTCAAGAGGAAGGTGATAACTCACCTGCTCTGGTAATTGCTCGGGCGCTCCAGCGCTAACTTTCTTCTTCGCTCGATAACGAAAAGCAGCCCATAAAATCAATGCTGCTGTGATCGTGCCGACGATAAATGCAGCAATCCAAGCCCCTTGCCAGAGCGAGAGCGAGATGTCATTGATATCTGTTACGCCTCGAGGAAAGCCAAGTGCTGGCAATTTTTCCGAGGAGCATCCGGCCAAAAGCAGAGTTAGCGGGAGAAGAGGTAGCACCGCTCTTTTCGGCATATTTGGCCACCTCTTGGACATGCCCTAAGGATAGTCGCCCCTTTCGCCAACCTCAGAGTTGGCGAGTACCTTCTACCTCGTGGTGATGGTCACAACAGGAGCCTTCGATGGGGAGCGCCCGCTCCACCCTGCCGGTGAGCAAGTCCTGCTCGCCGCCTTTGAGCGTGGTTGGGCTGATCCCAATGGATTAGGGGGCGCCAGCGCCCAAGCCCGACATTTACTCAACGCAGCCCGAGAAGAGATCGCCGGCCACCTCGGCGTGAGCGGCAGTGAGATCGAGTTCTGGGGCGAGCCCGCTCTAATCTCCCCAATCGCTCTCCAAGGTGCACCCAATTTCCACTCCGGAAAATTCATTGTGGGCCAGACCGAGCGCCAAGAGATTCTCGCCTTGGCTCACGATTCTCCCAGCTCTGTGCAGCTCAATGTCAATCATACTGGGCTCCTTGATCGCGATCGATTAATTGAGGAGATTGAGAGCAACTCCACGATTGCAATACAAGCAGCCAATGGTGAAACTGGAGTACGACAACCACTCCCAGATTTTTCATCAATCGTTGGCGCAATGAACGCGCATCTTCATCTTGATTTCACTGCATCTGGACCGCTCATTCCACTTCCAACATATTGGTCGACAGCCGATTTTCCAGCAAAAAGTTGGGATGGCCCCTCGGGAATCGGCATCATGCTCATAAATAAGAATCAACGGTGGGCTTACCCATTTTCACGTGCAACTAACCGGCGCAGCCCTGAGTCATATTCGCTTCCGCTAGTTCTGGCGGCGGCTGCAGCGCTCACTGGTTGGCTAAAAGATGCTAACCAAGAGTCAGATCGAATACGGAATCTTATCTCCATGATGCGCCAAGTCATTTCGCGCACAATTCCTGAAGTGGATATTGCAGGAAGCGGAAACAAGGAGGAATCACTCCCGCATATTCTTTCGATATCTGCTCTCAATATCTCTGGCGAACGGCTCGTTAATGCGTTGGCAAAGGAAGGTTTTGCTGTCGCTTCGGGTTCGGCCTGTGTGGCCTCTGCCATCGAACCAAGCCACGTCCTACAGGCAATGGGAATTCTGACCCATGGCAATCTTCGAATATCGTTAATGCATGGCGTGCTCGAGAGTGATGTCAAGCGTTTCCTTGCGCTCTTACCTGGAATCATCACTCAATTACGAAGTGAGGATGGCGCATGAGTGATGGCGCGGAAAGAGAAGTTTTGAACTGTATCGGTGCGCTCTGTCCAACCCCAATTATCCAATTAAGTAAAGCTATGAAATCTCTGGAATCCGGTACGAAATTAATTCTTAGAGCAGATGACCCGGCAACTAAGAGCGACCTTTTTGCTTGGTCCCGGCTGACTGGAAATCAAGTCTCAGTGATAGACGAGACGAGTTTTGAAATTGTGAAGGCGTAACTTTATTTTTTAGATGGAAAAACATTGCGAAGAATTGCTGCTGACTGCGCGCCATAGCTCTCGGTGAAACGCTCCAGAAATTGCTCTGATGAGAACCGATATTCCTGCCCACCTTGCGTCTCTAGACAGTAGGTTGCGACCATTGAACCCACTTGGGCGCATCCTTCAAGTGACATACCCCAGCCAAGAGCTGAGATAAATCCCGCGCGAAAAGCATCACCAATTCCAGTCGGATCTACTTTGGCACGCTCCTTTGCAACTCCCACCTCAATGGGCGCAAAAGCTGCAGACTCAATCCGTGCACCTTTCGAACCTAGAGTTGTGACAGAGATTTCTACATTCTCCAAGAAATCGCTCATCCCCCACCCCGTCTTCTTCATGGCAAGTGCCATCTCATATTCGTTCAGGAATGAGTACTTCGCTCCGATGAGCAGAGTTCGAATAGATTCGCCATCAAGGCTCGCGAGTGTTTGTGAGATATCTGCAGCGAATGGAATCTTATGTTGTCGACACTCATCGGTATGCCTCAGCATCGCTTCGGGATCATCGGGCGCTATCAGAACTAGATCAAATCCGTTATGTCTCTCAAAGATTGGGCCTAGCTCGATGTTGCGAGCCTCACTCATCGCTCCTGGGTAAAAGGATGCGATTTGATTATGGGATTGATCTGTCGTAACTGTAAAACGTGCAGTTAACTGAGTCTTGGAGGTATAGATCTCAGTGGTATCCACCCCATTTCGGGTTAGCCATGAGTTGTAATCAGTGAAATCCTCACCCACAGCAGCAATCAGCAGAGGTGCACCACCGAGCATTCCCATCCCGAAAGTGATGTTCGCGCCCGTGCCGCCACGACGCACCTCTAAATCGTCTACAAGAAAAGAGAGCGAGATCTTCTCGAGTGAGTCGATGACGATTGAATCGGAGATCTTCCCCGGGAAATTCATCATGTAATCGGTTGCCACCGAGCCGGTGACAGCGATTTTCATAGTGAGGTGATCGAATCTATCTTTGATCTAGTGGAATGAATCCCCACATGCGCAACTTCCGCTGGCATTGGGGTTGTCAATCGTAAAACCTTGCTTCTCGATAGTGTCAACAAAATCAATCGTCGCACCCATGAGATAAGGGGAGCTCATCTTGTCTGTTACTACCTCTACCCCACCAAAATTCTTCAGAACATCTCCATCGAGAGATCGATCATCGAAATAAAGTTGGTAACGAAGTCCAGAGCACCCTCCTGGTTGAACCGCGATTCGAAGACGGAGGTCATCCCGACCCTCTTGCTCGAGCAGCGCTTTCACTTTTGAGGCTGCGGTCTCGGAGAGGACTACACCATCTGTTGTGCTGACTTCAGCGCTCATGTTTGGGGCTCCTTCGACTCGTTACACCTCTATCTTGCCATAAGAGGTAACGCCAAGCGCGCTCTAAATCTTCCCGTATCTCCCGCGCCGCCAAGTTATGGAAAACCTGAGAGAATAACGGCATGAGTATCACTGATCTTCTTCTGCTTGGGCGAGGAAGTGACCTTGCCAGCGAGCGAGGAGTCTCGTGTACCGGAGAGTTGCCAGCGCCTAGCGACCCAGAACTACAAGAGCGAGCCCGAATCGCTCGGGCAAAACTCGGTTCATCTGCCTTCGTTCTAGGCCATCACTACCAGCGCGATGAGGTTATTGAATTCGCCGACGTAACGGGCGATTCATTTAAATTGGCAAGGGATGCGGCGGCTCGCCCGGATGCTTCATACATCATCTTCTGCGGCGTTCACTTTATGGCCGAAAGTGCAGACATTCTCACCTCACCGGAACAACAAGTGATTCTGCCGGACTTGGCGGCAGGGTGTTCGATGGCTGACATGGCGAATTACGAACAAGTTGCTCAATGTTGGTCTGTACTGGAAGAACTGGGCATCGCAACTTCAACTACTCCGGTTACCTACATGAATTCATCGGCGGCCATTAAAGCCTTCACTGGTGAACACAACGGAACAGTCTGCACCTCTTCTAATGCGCAAACCACACTCACGTGGGCCTTTGAACAAGGCGAGCGAGTTCTTTTTCTTCCGGATCAACACTTGGGACGTAATACTGCTGTATTGAAGATGGGCCTCACCGTTGCAGATTGCGTTGTGTGGAACCCTTGGAAGCCACGAGGCGGCCTAACTGATGAGCAAATTAGATCAGCGAAGATGATTCTTTGGCGAGGTCACTGTTCGGTGCACGCTCGCTTCTCTCTCGAATCAATCAACGAGGTTCGTGCCCGAATTAAAGGTGTAAGCGTCATAGTGCACCCTGAATGTCAGCATGATGTTGCTATAAATGCGGACATCATTGGTTCCACAGAGCAGATCATCAAAACAATAAGTAACGCACCTTCAGGGAGTAAATGGGCTGTGGGGACCGAATTAAATCTCGTAAAAAGACTTGCCCAACAAAATCCTGATAAGCAGATTGTTTTCCTCGATAAATCCGTCTGCTATTGCTCCACTATGAATCGAATTGACCTGCCTCATCTCGTTTGGGCAATGGAATCGTTGGTCGAGGGCAGAGTGGTCAATGAGATCAAGGTCCCCGAGCGAACCGCCCATTATGCGCGGGTGGCGCTCGACCGCATGTTGAGTCTTATCTAAGATTAACCCTAGAGTTCACTCTGGAGATCGCTGCAAGCCCCAAATAAACCGACAAGAGAACGAGAGAGCGAAAGTACAAAAATCATGAGCGAAGAGAAGAAGAATAAGCCGACGCCTAAGCGAAATGCGAAGAAGGTGACCCCTGCCCTTGCCCCAGCGGCAACCAAGGAGGCCAAGAAAGCTGAACGTGAGAATGCTCGCCGTCGTCGCATGGAAATGCGCGAGCTCTACATGAAGGGCGATGAGCGCGCCCTACCTAAACGAGATAAAGGTCCAGTCAAAAAATTCGCCCGAGATTATGTTGATTCTCGCTGGTCTATTGCCGAGTTTTTCTTGCCGCTCTTAATGGTGGTTCTGCTGTTGACTGCCCTACCTAATGTCACTGTCAAGATCTTGGCCACACTCTTGATGTATATAGTCGTGCTCATTTCAGTACTTGATGGAATCTGGATGGGTCGACAAATCAAAAAACATTGCGCTAGCAAATTTCCCAATGAATCAGCTAAAGGTGTCTCCATGTATGCATGGATGCGCTCTACTCAAATTCGCAGATTAAGAACGCCAGCACCGCAAGTTGATCGCGGAACCAAATTAATTAATGGTTAATTAGGGGCGCGGATTCGGACTCACATCTTTCGCTGGATCGCGCTCGGCAATTGAGCCAATCGCGTCATCGATTGCTCGCATCACATCTGCGCTGAGCTTGACTCCGGCAGCCTTAACATTCTCTTTGACTTGCTTTGCTTTAGATGCCCCAATGATTGCGCTTGAGACATTCTTGTTTTGTAGCACCCAAGCAACTGCAAGTTGAGCCATCGTTAGACCGCAATCACTTGCAATTGGCTCTAACTTTGCTACTTCGCGAAGAATGTCATCGTTCATCCAGCGAGAAATCATGGCAGCGCCACTCTTCTTATCGGTTGCGCGCGAACCTACTGGCGGTTTTTTGCCTGGCAGATACTTTCCTGAGAGCACGCCTTGTGCAACTGGAGACCAAACGATTTGGCCGATACCTTCGCGCTCTGAGAGCGGCACAACCTCTGCTTCGATGACACGCCATAACATCGAATATTGAGGTTGACTGGAAACAAAGCGATCGAAGCCTAATTCTTTTTGAATAGTGAGCGCGCTTTGAATCTCACTTGCTCGCCATTGCGAGAAACCAATGTAATTGACCTTGCCTTGTCGAATTAAGTCATCAAATGCACGAAGCGTCTCGTCAAGTGGAGTTTCATAATCGAAACGATGGGCCTGATAGAGATCGATGTGGTCAGTTTGCAATCTCTTTAATGATGCGTGGACGGACTCCATGATGTGCTTCCGCGAGAGTCCGCGATCATTCTTGCCTGGTCCGGTCGGCCAGTAGACCTTGGTGAAGAGTTCGTATGACTCGCGTCGCACTCCCTTGAGGGCCTTGCCTAGAACAGACTCGGCTTTGGTGCCGGCGTAGACATCAGCAGTATCAAAAGTCGTAATCCCAGCATCAAATGCCGCACGCACACACTTGATGGCCTCCTCTGCGGCTACTTGAGAGCCATGAGTAATCCAATTTCCGTAAGAGATCTCTGATACATACATGCCGGAACGGCCAAGGCGTCGATATTCCATAGCGGCACATTACCCAAAGTGCTCGCTATTGCCACCAATTAGTGGCTATGCTCACGACCAACAATTGAATATTCTCAAAAATTCCCACTACGTGGGGGAAGTCCGGTGCAAATCCGGCGCTGACCCGCAACCGTAATGCTTTCTATTCTCGCATCGAGCGAGGGTTCTAAGTTGAGTCGGATTACCCACTAGAGGAAGAACGCCAAAACACCCGTCGTGGTTTGCGGGGCGGCCTTGATAAGAGTGTGGAGATCTCGCCCGCTCTTCTCTTTCCAGCCTTGTGGACCCTTTATTGAAAGGATCCCAGTGTCAGTTTCACAAAGATTAGGTAAAAAACTCAGCGCACTTGCGCTTATTCTCCTCGCAATCGCATTAAGCGGTTGCTCCACTTCTTCCGATACTTCCGGAGCGAGTGCCGAAAGTTCAGACTCCCCCGTCGGTTACCGCTACTGGGGCTATTCACAAAGTAGCGAAGATGGCAGAACCTGGATTACCGCCATGGAAGGTCCTGCAACCACAGATCCCCAAGATGGAACAGTCGAGGGATGGAATTACACATTGTCAGCCGAAGGCGTTGTAGATCCACAGCCACCCGCACTTGCGCCAGATTTCCAAACTCTCTGTGGCGCTACTGCGGAAAAAGATGGCGCAAAACGAATTGGATATGTCATCGAATTTGGCAATTCTGCAATTCATCCCGAAGGTGATATCGCCCCAACAGCGCTGCAAGGATGTGCATCAGTTCCTGTAGATGCTTCCGGAATCGATGTCCTTAACGCTGTAACAGAGGTCCGAGCTGGTGAGGGAGGATTCATTTGTGGTCTTGCAGGTTTTCCCTCCAAAGATTGCGGCGCAGATCCCATTCCAGTACCTGAGTCAATGCGTGAATAACTGAAGGACGATGAAAGTTAGATGGTCGATGTGAGGACGTTACATCCGCTTGCTTGGTGGAGTTGGGGCATATCGCTTGCAATTGCCACTAGTCGAGCAGGAAATTTTTGGCTGCTGGGGGGAATTATCTTCGCCGCCATAATTGTCACGTTCTCACGTCGCTCTGACGACCCCTGGGCCAACGCGCTCAGCGTCGGAATCAAGATTGCTTGTATCGCTCTGCTCTTGAGGATGTTCATTGCAATTCTTTTTAGCATTCCAGAGCAAGGGAAAGTCCTCTTCACAATTCCCCGAATCAAGCTTCCGGAGTGGCTGGCTGGAATTTTCCTGGGCGGAGATGTCACGCAAGAACGACTGCAATTTGTTTTACTGGAGTCACTAACAATCTTTGCCTTGGTTGTCGCAATCGCCGCAGCAAGCTCACTTGCCAATCCAAAGCAGACGTTACGAGCGCTACCCGGGGTACTTCACGAGGCGGGGGTCGCCTTAATCATCGCCACCACGCTCATACCGCACTTTGTGATGAGCGTGAAACGAATCCGGCAAGCGCGTGCGCTGCGCGGCGATGAGGAAAGGTTTGGATTTAAAAAAACTTTAGTTCCACTCTTTGAAGAGGCGCTGGAGCGCGCGTTGGTTCTTGCCGAATCAATGGAGGCCCGTGGTTATGGGCATAAACCAAAGAATAGGAATCCGTTAGTACCCACCTTGACCATGTTTGCAGGACTGTTAGCGCTCCTGTACTCAATCATCTCTCTAGTGATCGGCAATAGTTATCAGATCTCTCTAATTCTTTCTTCAACTCTAATTATCTTCTCGCTGTACTTAGGAAATCGAAATAATTCCCGGACAAAATACCGCCCACAAAAATGGGGGTTCCGTGAAACCTTCGTTTTGATAATGGGAGTTATATCGATTGTTGTCGCTGGTGCCTCTTTTACTCTGCTATTAGCAGTCCTCCTATTTTTGGTTGCACTTGCTCCAATGTTGGTCACAGGTCGTGAAAGAGTCCTGACATGATTAGATTCAATAACGTCACACTCATCTATCCCTATGTTCAGCGAACAATTTTTGAGGACCTTTCCTTCGAAGTTCCCGAGGGCGAATTTGTTCTGGTCATGGGTGATACAGGGGCAGGAAAATCGACCTTATTAAAATTAATGAACGGGCTAGTGCCACACCATACTGGTGGCATCTTCTCCGGCTCGATCATGGTCGATGGCAAAGATACTGCGCTCCATAAACCCCGAGATCTAGTAGACGTGATTGCTATCGTTGGCCAAAATCCGGCTTTGGGTTTTGTCACGGATACCGTAGAAGAAGAATTGGTTTTTGGAATGGAATCCTTGGGTGTAGCACCTGAGGTTATGCGTAAGCGAGTCGAAGATATGCTCGACCTTCTCGCATTGACCCCGTTGCGACAGCGCAAACTTAGTTCATTGAGCGGCGGTGAAGCGCAAAGGGTTGCAATCGCCTCGGTCTTAACCATGAACCCAAAAATTCTCCTTCTCGATGAGCCAACAAGTGCTCTAGACCCGATTGCGGCCGAGGAGGTTTTGGCAACGCTCTCTCGCTTAGTTCATGATCTAGGGATTACCGTTGTGATTGCTGAACACAAATTAGAACGAGTGTTGCAATTCGTTGATCGGGTGATTTATGTTCGCAACGAGAGAGAAGTTGCAGTTGGGTTTCCTCAAGAAATACTGAAGGACTCAACGTTGGCACCTCCGATTGTCCATCTTTTCCGTGGTCTCGCTGGTGAAATCTCTGATAAAGAAGTACCGCTCACCGTTCGCGATGCTCGCAGACAACTCGGGGATCTAGCCGCCGCACTCTCACCTATGCAACGAAATCAACCCGCCATTGCTGCCGAACCACTGCTGGAGTTAGAGAGTGTTGCAATCCACTATGGGGCCAAGGTGGCGCTGAAGAACGTTTCACTGGCAATCTCCCCTGGCGAAATTGTGGCGATTATGGGGCGTAATGGCGCGGGTAAATCCACTTTACTTTCCAGTATTGCCGGTCTGCGGAAACTTGAACGAGGTCTGGTGAGAGTCTGTGGTCTCGACCCCCAGATACTTAAAGGTAAGGATTTAATAGCCAAAATTGGATTTGTCCCACAAGAAGCCAGCGACCTGCTCTACGCGCAGAGCGTGGAAGAAGAATTGCGCCATAGCGATCATGACAATGGCGTGACATCAGGAACCACCTCACGTTTGCTTGCGAGATTGCTGCCGGATATCGACGTGCATGTACATCCACGAGATCTCTCTGAAGGTGAGCGTCTCTGTCTTGTCTTAGCAATAGTTCTAGCAAACAATCCGCCCCTTTTACTATTGGATGAACCCACTAGAGGGCTCGACTATCGCGCGAAAGATCGACTCATTACGGCAATTCGCGAATGTAGGGATCTTAAGTCAGCGGTGATAGTTGCCTCTCATGATGTGGAGTTGATTGCAGAGATTGCTACTCGGGTAGTTGTGCTCGCTGATGGAGAGATCGTCGCTGATGGTCCTGCTGGAGAGATACTCACCTCCTCTCCGGCATTTGCTCCACAAGTTGCAAAGGTGCTCGCACCAGCCCAGTGGCTGACTGTCAACGAGGTGTTGAAGTCGATGGGAAAGAGCGCTCCATGAAGAACAAATGGCTCTCTTCTCTGGTGATACTTCTGGCTTCCATAATCGGAGTACTTGCATTCACCTGGCCCCTTTTTATTTCTGCCGAAAATGACAGTGCCGCGCGATGGTTATTCCTTGGATTAATGCCATTACTGGCCATCATTCTCATCATCGAGATCACTCTTGGTCAGTTAGATGTAAAGGCACTGGCATTCCTTGGAGTGCTGAGCGCAACGGGCGCCGCCCTTCGCGCTATTGGCGCTGGCGCAGTGGGACTCGAGCCGATTTGGTTTCTCATCATTGTCGGAGGCAAGGCGTTGGGGAAGAGATTTGGTTTCATACTCGGACTTACCACAATGCTCGCCTCAGCTTTGCTCACCGGAGGCGTCGGTCCATGGCTTGCATTTCAAATGATGTGCGCAGCATGGATTGGCTGGGGGGCTGGAGCGCTCCCTAAGGTGAAGGAGCCACTTGAATTAGCGCTTCTCTCGTTTTATGGAGTGGTCACTGCTCTTCTCTTTGGCGCAATGATGGATCTCCAACTCTGGCCGTGGATTGTCTCCCCTGCAACCTCGATTGCATACCTACCTGGTGCGGGGGTGCTGGATAACCTTCAGCGCTTCATGGTCTTCCATTTTGCAACTGCTCTTGCATGGGATATTCCTCGTGCAATTTTCAACGCCACATTAATTCTTTTGCTAGGTCGTCCAATTCTTAATTCGTTACGTCGTGCAATACGTCGAGGAAATGTTCTTATTAATCGCGAACATGCGAAGGCACAAATGGCGGTTTAACAATAACCGCCCCTAACGCCCGTCCTCTAACGTCGATAAACAACTGCTCCCCAACTTCAATGCCAGCTTCAATGAAGGCTAGGGCAATCCCCTGTTTAAGCGTTGGAGAGAAGGTTCCGCTTGTCACCTCGCCAACCACTGCTCCCACCGAATTACGGACAAACATTCCCGCGCGTGGAATTCCTCTATCGGTCAGTAGTAATCCACGGAGTAATCGCTCGACTCCTTTTGCTTGTTGCACGCGAAGCGCATCATGGCCAATAAAGAATTTCTTCTGCCAGCCCACCGCCCAGGAGAGATTGGCATCTAAAGGAGAGATGTCCAGGGAGAGTTCGTGGCCGTGGAGTGGGTAACCCATCTCTGTTCGCAAGGTATCGCGCGCACCAAGACCTGCAATCTTTCCGTCGAGCGCCAATATCGTTCTACTTAAGTTGTTCCACAATGAAACTGCGATCTCGCGCGGTGGAATTAATTCATAACCATGTTCACCTGAATATCCAGTGCGACAAAGCGTAAAAGTGGAGCCTTCGAAAGTAATTTCCGCAAAAGACATGTATTCGAGAGAAACATTTATGCCAATCTGAGCCAGCACACGGGATGACAATGGTCCTTGCAGAGCAATGACTGCAAAATCTTGATGGAGATTGGTAAGAGAGAGATGTGCATCAGTGAGCGAACGCCTTTCATTCAAGGTGTTGAAGACTTCTCCGGAGTTTGCTGCATTTGGCACAATGAAAATTTCGTCATCACCTTTGCAGTAAACAATGACATCATCAATTACTCCACCATCCGGTGCGCAGAGCAATGAGTATTGCGCTTGCCCCGCGATAATTTTGTTCAGATCGTTGGTGAAAATCTCATTGGCCCACGCCTTCGCACCGGCACCGGAAATAGATATCTTTCCCAGATGTGAAACATCAAAGATGGCTACCGTCTCACGTACCGCTTCATGCTCGGCCAAGGTTCCACCCCCGATGGGGGCGGGATATTCCAGGGGCATCTGCCACCCTGCAAAGTCACCCAACTTTGCCCCTAGGGAGCGATGGACCTCAAGGAGGGGCGATTCCATAACCGCAACTTACCGCGAATCGTTAGGCTCGTCCCATGACACCCATGCCGACAAAAATCACCACACTCGCGCTAGGAGCGCCAGGAACATCCGAACCTTTGGTTGTTGGTTATCGCGTAAGCACGAAAAAGACCAAGAGCGCGGTCACGCTCTCGCTGGCTGAAAAAGCTCTCCCTGCAGAGGGTGCACAATGGCTTTCGCGCGCTCTTGAAAATACTCAGGTTAAGGGCGAACCGGATGAAACTCGGTCGGTGACCGATCCAGCAGGTCGATTGATTATCGCTACCGCGCTGCCAGTGAAGGGCGATCTGGAGCAACTTCGACGAGCCGCTGGCGCTGCCTCGCGTGCGCTTGCCGGTCACGCTCGCGCCACTTTTGCCATTGAAATAGGAAATAGTGACGAATTGGCAGCTATCGCAGAGGGTGCACTTCTTGGCGCCTACCAATTTCACCAATTTAAAGGTTCTTCAGTAAATCCAAAGCAGCTCGAGAAAATCACAATCGCTCCAGGCCGTTCAATCAAAAACAGCTCTCAAACTCTCAAGAGATCTGAAATTATTATCAAACAAGTCCTTTTGGTTCGCGATCTCATCAACATGCCACCAAGTTACCTAACACCAACTACTTTCATCACGCTTGTCAAGAAACTTCTACCTAGTTCTGTGAAGGTTCAAATTAAGAGCGATGTACAACTACGTAATGAGGGTTATGGTGGAATCACTGCGGTAGGCCAAGGTTCTGCCAACCCTCCTCGTTTGCTCCACCTCTCATATCGTCCTGCGAAAGCGCGGAGGAAGTATGCATATGTGGGCAAAGGAATCACTTTCGACACCGGAGGTCTTGCGTTAAAACCCGCCCAAGGTATGGAAGCGATGAAATCGGATATGAGCGGCGCAGCCGCAGTTGTTGGTGCAATCATCGCGATTGCCGAATTAAAAATTCCGGTTGCAATAGATGCATGGGCGCCACTTGCTGAGAACATGGTCAGTGAATCTGCCACTAGGCCTAGCGATGTGATCACTATTTACGGCGGCAAGACTGTCGAAGTCTTGAACCCCGATGCAGAGGGGCGATTGATCCTGGCTGATGCCTTAGTGCGAGCAGTTGAAGTAAGTAAAGATCTCGATGGCATCATCGATGTTGCGACGTTAACGGGTGCGCAAATCATCGCTCTCGGAAAGAGAACAGCGGCGGTGATGGGCAACGACGACCGGTTCCGAGATCGATTCTTGAGCGCGGCCAAAAGTGTGGGCGAGAACTTTTGGCCAATGCCACTTCCTGAAGAGTTACGCCCTTCGTTAGATTCCCCGACTGCTGATCTTGCAAATATCGGCGAGCGCATGGGTGGGATGTTGGTTGCTGGTCTCTTCTTACGCGAGTTCGTTCCTGCCGATCTGCCCTGGCTCCATTTGGATATTGCCGGCCCCTCCTATAACGAGGGAGAGCCTCACGGGTACACCCCAGTAGGCGGGGTGGGCTTTGCCGTTCGCTCGCTGGTCCACCTCGCCGAGGTCACGAGTACCCGCTGAAAGTGGGAAGATGTCTCCCGTAAACCTTGATGGCACCCGAGAGTGGAGTTAGGTAAATGTCTTTTGATGTAGTGATTCTTGGTGGCGGCTCAGGTGGATATGCCTGCGCCCTTCGATCGGCTCAACTTGGTCTCTCTGTGGCGCTGATTGAAGCGGGCAAGTTAGGCGGCACCTGCCTCCATCGAGGCTGTATCCCAACGAAAGCGCTACTGCATGCGGGCGAGATTGCCGACAACACCAGGGAGGCGCATGAGTTTGGCGTCGTTGCGGAATTAGGTGGCATCGATATGCCAGGGGTGAACACCTATAAAGATGGTGTGATCTCCAAGCTCTACAAGGGCCTTCAAGGCCTAGTGAAAAGTCGGGGCATCACCTTTATCGAGGGCCATGGCAAAGTGGTTGCAGCAAACACTGTGGAAGTCAACAGCGAGAAGTACACCGGTAAAAATCTAGTCCTTGCTACTGGCTCCTACCCCAAGACTCTTCCGGGGCTCGAGATTAATGGCACCACGATTGTCACCAGTGATCATGCCCTTGCATTGGATTATGTTCCCAAGAGCGTCATTGTTCTTGGTGGTGGTGTGATTGGCTGTGAGTTTGCTTCGGTATGGAAATCATTTGGTTCTGAGGTCCGAATCATCGAAGGGTTGCAACACCTAGTTCCACTCGAGGATGAGTCGTCTTCGAAGTTACTAGAGCGCGCTTACCGCAAACGTGGAATCAATTTTGAACTTGGAGTTCGCTTCAAGAGCGCTACACCAACTGGAAATGGCGTAAAGATTGCTTTGGAAGATGGACGTGAATTCGAAGCAGACCTACTTCTTGTCTCCGTCGGCCGCGGACCAACATCGGCAAACCTTGGTTATGAAGAGATCGGCGTTGCTATGGATCGTGGCTACGTTCTTGTTGATGAGAAGTGCCGCACTAATCTGCCCAATGTCTTTGCTGTTGGAGATCTGATTCCTACCCTCCAACTGGCACACGTAGGTTTTGGTGAAGGAATTCTTGTCGCTGAAGAGATTGCAGGGCTCAACCCACGACCTATCAACTATGACGGCGTTCCACGAGTAACTTACTCCGAGCCAGAAGTTGCCTCGGTTGGATTGACTACCGCGCAGGCAAAAGAGCGCGGACATGATGTTGTGGAGCTTGTTTATGACTTGGCAGGAAATGGAAAATCTCAAATCTTGCGTACCTCAGGTTCGATAAAACTCGTTTCGGAGAAGAACGGCCCAGTATTGGGTATTCATATGGTCGGCTCTCGCGTCGGAGAATTACTCGCTGAAGCGCAACTCATCTTCAACTGGGAGGTGAGCGCCGATGATGTCGCCCCTCTCATCCACGCCCACCCCACCATGTCTGAGGCGATGGGTGAGGCCCACTTGGCTTTGGCGGGCAAGCCATTGCACGCCCACGGATAGTTATTACGATTAGCGAGAATAAGAGGAGAAGACGATGTCATTTAATGTGGTGATGCCAGCCCTTGGTGAGAGCGTGACCGAGGGCACCGTTACTCGTTGGCTCAAGAATGAGGGCGATCAGGTCGCAGTCGACGAACCCCTCCTCGAGGTTTCGACCGACAAGGTCGATACCGAAATCCCATCTCCTGTAGCAGGCACCGTTGCAAAGATTCTTGTTGCAGTTGACCAGACTGTTCCCGTCGGGGCCGAATTAGTCGTTATCAATGATGGTTCACCTGCAGCTGCCGCTCTACCGGTAGCGGCGCCAGTTGCTGCTCCAGTTGCTCCAGTTGCTCCAGTAATTGCCACACCTGCTACACCTGCAGCGCCAGTGAGTAATACTGCTGCCGAAATTGTGGTGATGCCAGCCCTTGGTGAGAGCGTGACCGAAGGGACCGTTACTCGTTGGCTCAAGAGCGTTGGCGAAGCGGTGGCAATGGATGAAGCGCTTCTTGAAGTATCCACTGACAAAGTCGATACCGAAATCCCCTCTCCCGTCGCAGGAACGGTCAGTGAGATTTTTGCTCCTGCAGATTCAGTCGTTCCAGTTGGCGGCAAACTCGCTGCGATTAGCTCTTCTGGTGGAGTAAGCGCTCCGGTTGCTCCTACTACTCCTGCTGTTTCGGTTGCGCCGGTTGCGCCTGTTGCTGCACAACACGCTCCCGTGAATACGATTCCAGCTCCGGCTGCACAGGGTGCACAGGGTGCACAGAATAAGGGAGTGGAATCTGATTCCTATGTCACACCACTGGTACGGAAACTTGCTGCAGAGCTACAGGTGGATCTTGCGAGCATCTCTGGAACAGGTGTTGGTGGACGAATTCGCAAACAGGATGTTTACGATGCTGCTGAACGTGCACGCGCAACTGCTCCGGTTGCAATCGCAACGCCGACTCCAGTTCAAGCGGTAAGCGCACCATCGACTCCAGCAGCTGCCATATCCGCCTCCCCACTTCGCGGCACGAGCGTCCCGATGACTCGCTTGCGAAAAGTCATTGCTTCGCGAATGGTTGAATCGCTCCAAACTTCTGCGCAACTCACCACGGTTATTGAAGTAGATGTCACCAAGATCGCAAAACTGCGCGTAAAAGCAAAGAACTCTTTCCAAGAGCGCGAAGGGGTCAACCTCACCTTCCTGCCATTCTTTGCGGTAGCAGTATGTGAGGCGCTCAAGCAACATCCAGTCGTCAACGCCTCGATTGATGGCGAAAACATCGTCTATCACGGCACGGAGAATCTTGGCATCGCCGTTGATACCGAACGCGGACTACTAGTGCCCGTAATTAAAGATGCTGGCGACTTGAATCTTGGTGGATTAGCTCGCCGCATCAATGATGTTGCACTACGAACCCGCGAGAGCAAGATCAATCCTGATGAATTAAGCGGTGGCACTTTCACTATTACCAACACAGGGAGCCGCGGTGCGCTCTTTGATACTCCGATTATCAATCAACCTCAGGTAGCAATTCTGGGAATTGGATCAATCGTCAAACGTCCCGTCGTCATTACTGAGGCTGATGGTGAAGAGAAGATTGCAATTCGTTCAATGGTCTACCTTGCAATCTCTTATGATCATCGAATTGTTGACGGCGCTGATGCAGCACGATTCTTGGGCACGCTTAAAGAGCGTCTGGAACTTGGTCGCTTCGAAGCTGATTTAGGAATATAGAAGCGATGTCACGGACCATCGCGGTTACTGGCGCGTCAGGTCTCATTGGCTCTGCTCTCGTTGCTCACCTCCGCGAGAAAGGTGACACTGTCATCAAGCTCGTCCGACGGGAACCGCGAGCAAAGGATGAAGCGTTTTGGGACCCCATGGAGGGCAAGATTAATGTAGTCGCTCTCGAAGGAGTTGACTCGATTGTGCACCTTGCAGGTGCTGGCGTCGGAGGTAAGCGATGGAGCGCCGCGTATAAGGGTGAGATTCTCAATTCTCGACTTTATGGAACGACAACTATCGCTAGCGCTGCCGAACAATTGAAAATCAAATCGCTTATCTCATCAAGCGCAATTGGCTGGTATGGCGAGACCGGAAATCGTGCAGTAACGGAGAATGATCGTGGCGGAGATGATTTCCTTGCGCATGTATGTTTGGAGTGGGAACGCGCAGCAGATAGCGCGCCTTCCGTGCGAACAGTGAAGATCCGCACCGGACTTGTCCTTGATCCCACTGGCGGAGCGCTGGGGCGCATGATGCCGCTCTTCAAATTCGGCCTCGGCGGAAAACTAGGCTCAGGAAAACAGTGGTGGTCCTGGATCACTATTCATGATGAGGTTCGAGCGATCGATTTCCTCATTGATAGCGATCTTTCTGGCCCTATCAATCTCACAGCACCTAACCCAGCAACTAACAGTGAATTTACCGCCGCTCTTGCTCGCGCCCTTCGTAGGCCAGCGCTCCTGCCAGTACCTGGCTTCGCGCTCAAACTCACCTTGGGTGGATTCTCGACCGAGATCCTCGGTTCAAAGCGCGTTTTGCCCGAGCGGCTCAACGAAGCAGGATTTACCTTCGACTACCCACACCTGGCTCCAGCTCTAGCAAAATTGGCGGCACACTAGCGCTTCAATTGTTGATTGCAGCTTCACCCGCTAAACGACCTGATAGCAGCGCCCCATTCTGAGATGGTTCAGTGAGGTAATCCCCCGCGAAAATCAGACCTTCATCCTCCACAATCCCACTTCGCTTCACTCCTGGCGCAATGATGGGTAGCGCATTATCGATATCAAATGTAGTGATGAGATCACCAGTTATCGCTTCGCCATACATTTCTCCAAGTTGGCCACGTACTGCAGACTCTTCGCATCGCTCAAGCGTTGTGACGGAAAGCAAACCTCTGCCATCTGGAGAATAACTGGGCACCACAGCTGCAAGGTCGATTGCGGTGACTATCGGCCCAGAACTCAGTGATGCAACATGAAGTTGATGTTGCATAGGTAACGGGTCTTCGAGCGTGAAATACCATGCAGTCGAGCGAGCAAAATTAATATGCGGCAGATGTTCCGAGAAACTTTCTGCGCTTGAGTAATCCGTAGCAACAATCACCTTGCGAGCGGAGATTATCGAACTCTCCGTTCTCACGGAGAATCCCTTTCCGGAGCGAGTTATCTCGTGGACCAATTCACCACACTGAATAGATTTCAATCGATTGCGTAATTCCTGTGAAAGGGCTTGCACGCCACCATCGGGCAGGCCTGGCACTTGGCGATAAAGCGAACGGAGCACGCGCCTGGCAAATTTCGCATCCACCTGCGTAAGAGCAGTGAGAAAGACTCCACGGAGAAAGGGCTCAACTATCGCGCCATAAATTTCGCCACTTATTCCGATTCGATGGAGAAATGTTGCTGCGCTCTCCCCTTCTTCGATTCTGGCAACTAAGACTGCACGCAATAGCGAGAAGAAGGGCAACGGATTACTTGCGATACTGGGGAGCGCCCCAACAATTGTTCGTATCTCTCGCCGTGGATCACCAAAGAAGCGCCACTGCCCACCGACCATAGCCACCGCGCCCGCTGGGATTGGGTGAAAATGGGTGCGAATATCTAGCCGCTCTAATTCGCGATAACCGGGGTTGATGACCTGAAATCCACGATCAATTGTGAACCCATCGATCTCTTGTGAAGTGACTCGTCCACCCACATTGCTGCTTCCCTCAATCAACTGAACCTGTTGACCACTTTCTTGGATGGTCAACGCTGCCCGTAGTCCAGTTAGACCGCCACCAACTACAACAATCACCGCAGTGATATCTCTCGGGCGATATCGATCAGTCGGGCGACCTCAAGTGCATCCTTAGGTGGAACTGGCATTGGCGCATCACTCTCTATCGCACGCCGTACTTGGAGATAGTAATCGACATAGTTCCCATTCTCGGCAGGGATCTCTTCAAATGAATTGTTATCTCCTAGATAAAGTTTGGCTTGCGCTTGCGTGGGTATAGACCATTTGCCGTCATAGGGAATTTTTCCACTCTTGAGCAAGTCCTCCTGAGGATCAAGATCATCAATAACGAGTGTTCCGCCTCGAGCAGATAAGCGCACTCGCGGACCTGTGAAACCAGCAACTGCACTTGCAGTGAGATAGGAATCCACTCCCATCAAGTGATGGAGCACGATGATCACATCATCATCGGAAGCGCCGCGAATATTACGCATCGAAGCGAAGCCAACCTCCGCAGGTCCAAAAAGATCGAGCGCTCCAGCAACTAAATGAGTTTGGATATCTAGTAGCCATCCTCCACCGGCTTCGCGATTGCTTGCATCTCGCCATCCGTAATTGGCAATTTCAGGTTTGTATCTCTCGAACCTGGACTCAAAGCGGTGAATCGGACCGAGTGATCGCTCACGAATCACTCTTTTAAGTGTCAGGGCATCGCTATCCCATCGGCGGTTGAAGAAGGCGCATACCTTCACTCCAACGCTTTCTGCAGCAGCAAATATCGCTTTGGTTTCTGGTAGATCTCGACCAACTGGTTTATCGATAACAGTTGCCACTCCTGCAGCAATACTTGCAAGCGCCTGCTCGGCATGGACCTGGTTCGCCGAAGAGATGACGACTACATCAAGAGAAGATGTGAGTAACTCGTCCATAGTCGAGACGATTTTCGCGTCAGGAAAATCCTTCTTCGCCTGGGCAATTCGCTCCGGCAAATTGGTGAGGATCACTCCGATTTCAAACCCGGCACCTACTAGAAGAGGCGCGTGGAAAACTCGACCACCTAACCCATATCCAACTAAACCAGCCCGCAGTGAACTCAATCGATACCCACCTTGGAGAGTTTGCTTGGCCACCAGATTTTCTTACCAAGAATACGAACTAGCGCCGGCACTAAGAGTGAGCGAACCACGATGGTGTCGAGCAATACTCCGAATGCCACTGCAAAGCCAAGTTGGGCAAGGAATACTAGTGGCAGCACACCGAGGACTCCAAAAGTCGCGGCTAACACGATTCCAGCTGAGGTGATCACGCCACCGGTGACAGTGAGACCGCGAATGACGCCGGCTTTGGTGCCGATCTTCTGTGCTTCTTCGCGAACGCGAGTCATAAGGAAGATGTTGTAGTCAATGCCCAGCGCTACTAAGAAAACGAAGGCAAAGAGCGGGAAACTGGCATCCGTTCCCTTGAAACCAAAAACGTATTCGAATACCAGAGCACATACCCCAAGTGTGGCGAAGAATGAGAGCACCACTGTTACAAGCAAGAGAACTGATGCGAGAATGCTTCGTAATAGCAATCCAAGAATCAGCGCGATAAGAATAAGAACGATTGGAATAATGACTCGATTATCACGCTTAGATGATTGATCGACGTCGTACCCAATTGCCGTCTGGCCGCCAACAAGACTTCTCTCATTAACGGACTTCGCTGCTTCTCTAATGAGTGGAATGGTGTTCTTTGCCTCTGTGGAGTCAGCAGCAACGGAGAGAGTGGCGTAAAGCAGGATATTGCCATCTACCACTTTCACATCTTTGGTCGGTGTCATCGTGGCCATATCAAAATTGGTGACAGGCACGACCGATGCCACATTCTTAACCTGAGAAATTGCGGCAATTGACTGCTGGAGGTCGCTCTCTCTCACGACAATCTCTACTGGAGTACCTTCCCCACTAGGAAAGTGTTCGCCGAGTTTCTCAAGACCAATCACAGAATCAGGTCGAGTAGTAAACGCATCTGTTTGCGCTAAACCATCAGACTTCAGGGTAATTGAGAAGCCGGCGAAAATTACCAATAAAACTGCGGTACTAATCCAGACGGGCTTTGGCTTTCTATCTACCAAATTGCCAACCTTGGACCACAACCCGGAGAGTTTTTCATCTTCTGAATCAAACTTTGGTTTCTTTGGCCAAAATACCCATCGGCCAACCAGCACCAAAGCTGCGGGAAGTAAGGTAAGCGCAGCGAACATTGCACATGCAATGCCAATCGAACCAACTGGACCTAAACCTCGGTTACTGGAGAGATCACTCAAAAGAAGGACCATCAAACCAGCGATGACCGTCGAACCCGACGCCAAAATCGGTTCAACCACTCCTCGTAGCGCAACCCGCATAGCGGTAAAACGTGATCGCTGAAGATGGAGCTCTTCTCGATAACGTGAAATCAAGAGGAGGGCATAGTCGGTTGCGGCTCCGAGTACGAGCACATCGAGGATTCCTTGAGTCTGACCATTGAGATCGATGATGTCTGCTTTTGCAAGGTAATAGACGATCATCGTCGCGAAGGCGAGCGCGAGCGCGGCTGTGAAAAGCGGGATGATCCAAAGGAAAGGTGAGCGATACACAATAATCAAAATGATGGCAACGACAATCAAGGTGGTAGATAGCAATCGGGTATCAATAGATCCAAATGCGCCAAAGAGATCGGCAAAGATTCCACCAGGCCCTGTGACATGGGTTTCGATTGAATCGCCACCAAAATTCTTCTCTAAGTCCTCACGAATGAAATCGATGATAAGAGGAAGGATTGGTTCATCGTTGACATTCTCGCCAGCAATCTTTGAGTTGAGTTGGACATTTATCAAAACCGCTTTGCCATCGGCAGATGGGATTGCCTGGAGTGGCGCGCCTGCAATGAAGTACTCTCGCAATGGTTTCTTGGACTCAGGGAGGATTTTCTCACCAAGTGCGCTTGCGTAAGAGTTGAGTTTTGCAAAAACTTGCGGGTTGCTCTGTGGGCTTACATTCCCTACCGCTAAAAGCAGGGTGGGCAATAGGTCGGCGGACTGATTGGAGAACTTCACCGTTATCTTGCTTGCGATGGTCGATTCGGCGCTCTCAGGTAAGAATGCAGAGTTGTCGTTCTCCTGAACAGTAGAGATCTTGGAAAAGACCGGCCCTGATATGCCGCCGATAGCGAGCCATCCAAATACCACGATGATTGCAATCCATAGACCTTTACGAGCGCGACCAGTTCGGTGAGCGAGCGAAGCGGTATTCATTTCAGTAGACACGGGGTGAAATTCCTCTCAATTTGAGCATCAATCCCTGGGGATGAGCACCGGCAAATCTTAGCGCCAACAGCAGAAATACCTTCGATTCGCCCCTCTTGAGTAGGCTATTGCCCATGGCGGTTGTGACGGATTCACGCTTTCTTGTGCGCAACCTTGGCCTTATTGAGTATGGAGATGCTCTTCGCATCCAGCGAGATCTCCACGAAAAAATTCTCAGTGGAACTGCGCAGTCAACCCTGTTATTGCTTGAACATCCATCGGTCTATACCGCTGGGCGCAGGACCCAAGATCATGAACGTCCCATAAATGGCGTTCCGGTTATTGATGTTGATCGTGGAGGGAAAATAACCTGGCATGGTCCTGGTCAACTTGTTGGCTATCCAATCGTAAAATTAAAGGAACCGACCAAAGTCGTTGATTTCGTACGCACCCTTGAGCGCGCTCTCATTGCCACGCTCAAACGTTTTGGGATTCAGGGCTATCAGATTTGCGATCACTCTGGTGTCTGGTTAAACGATTCGCGAGGAGAGCGCAAAATTGCAGCGATTGGAATACGAGTGGCGAAAGGGATTGTTACCCATGGCTTCGCGCTCAACGTCAATCCGGATCTCTCCTATTTCGAGCAGATCATCCCATGTGGAATTCCTGATGTGATCACTACCTCTATGAGCGCCGAACTTGGAAGAGATGTGAGCATCGGAGAAGTTCTTCCGATTCTCTCAGAGGAATTAGCTATCGAGTTCGAGAGGGTTCTTGCATGAACGCGCCCGCCCCTGATGGAAGACGGTTACTGCGAATTGAATCGCGGAATGCTCAGACTCCCATCGAGAGAAAACCTGAATGGATCAAGACCAAAGCCAAAATGGGGCCGGAATACACAAACCTTCGCTCATTAGTCTCTGGCGAGGGTTTACATACTGTCTGCCAAGAAGCAGCATGCCCGAACATCTTTGAATGTTGGGAAGATCGTGAAGCAACCTTTCTCATCGGAGGTTCGGTCTGCACCCGACGCTGCGACTTTTGTAACATCGATACCGGAAAGCCCCTCCCCCTTGATCGCGATGAACCACGACGCGTGGCAGAGTCGGTGGCAAAGATGGAACTTCGTTACGCAACGGTTACTGGCGTTGCTCGGGATGACTTAGATGATGAAGGCGCATGGCTCTATGCCGAAACGATTATCAAGATTCACGAATTAGTGCCGGGTTGCGGCGTGGAAATGCTCGCCCCCGACTTCAATGCTCGACCTGAATTGCTCGAACAGGTCTTCGCCGCTCGCCCTGAAGTATTTGCACATAATCTCGAGACGGTGCCACGAATATTTCGCCAAATCAGACCTGCATTCACCTATGAACGCTCCCTAGATGTCATTTCACAGGCGCGAAACTTTGGGCTCATTACAAAATCTAATCTCATCCTCGGATTAGGTGAGACGCGAGCGGAAATCGAAGAAGCGCTGATAAATCTCCATCAAGCAGGTTGTGATTTGATCACCGTCACCCAATATCTACGACCTACCGCTAAACATCATCCTGTCGAACGTTGGGTGAAGCCTGCAGAGTTTGTTGAATTGGCTGCTCTTGCGAAAGAGATAGGATTTGCTGGAGTGATGAGTGGGCCATTAGTGCGTTCAAGTTATCGAGCAGGAAAGTTATATGCACAAGCCCGAGATGCTAAGCAAGCGATAGCCGCACATGACTGATCGGGTGTACCCAGGAGTCATTCTCGTCGTTCGCCTTCTTTGGAAATACTTGGGCCTGCGATTTATCATCAAAGGCGAGGAAAATATTCCGCGCTCGGGTGGTGCAATTTTGGCAATCAACCATGTTGGCTACCTCGATTTTGCAATCTCAGGAACAGCGGCTTTACCTGCTAAGAGATATGTCCGATACATGGCGAAGAAGCAGATTTTTGATAACAAGATTGCCGGCCCGCTTATGCGCGGTATGCATCACATTAGTGTTGATCGCAATTCAGGGTCGGCATCGTTTGTTGCAGCGCTGCGCGCACTCAAAGCCGGTGAGATAGTCGGCATCTTTCCCGAAGCAACTATTTCGAAAAGTTTCGAGATTAAATCGATGAAATCTGGGGCGGCTCGTTTGGCGATTGGCGCCAACGTCCCTGTCATTCCCACGATTGTTTGGGGAAGTCAGCGGATCTGGACTAAAGGACGAAAGCGAGATTTTCGCAGGAATAAATTTCCGATTTCGATTTATGTCGGCGAACCCTTGGTTTTTACCCGTGAGACAGAGGTAGAGAGCGCCGAAAGGCAGATTAAGTCGGCCTTAGAGAAGTTACTTAGGAAAGTGCAGGATGAATATCCCGATGAGCACCGCGGCCAATGGTGGGCCCCTGCTCGTTTAGGTGGGAGCGCCCCTACCTTGGAAGAAGTCGAGGGCGAGAGAGGGTAACCTTTAGGACATGGCGCGCGAGAAAAAACCACGTAAATCACCAGAGTGGATTAAGACTCTAAAGCAGGCCTATCGCGTAACGCGCGAGGCCCGTCCACTCCTACCGGTACTGCTCATCATTGTCTTCGCCCTGGTGATGGCAGTGGGAATTGGCTTGGGAGTAATCGTCGGGCGGACCATCTACTTCTCGTTGATGACCATTCCTTTTGCCATCATTCTCACCCTCTTTATCTTCTCTCGATTAGCCGAATCTGCCGCCTATTCATCAATCGAAGATCAAGTGGGAGCAGGCGCAAGCGTTCTCATGTCTATTCGTAAAGGGTGGAGTACAACAGCTGGTGTTCAAGTCGCGCGGAATCAGGATCTGGTACATCGCAGTCTTGGCCGAGCTGGCGTCGTAGTCACTGGCGAGGGAACCAATGCAGTCCGCGTGATGATGACCGACGAACGACGAAAGATGGAGCGATTCCTCTCAGGAGTTCCAGTTCATGAAGTGCTCGTCGGTGAAGGTGAAGGACGCATCCCGCTTCGCAAGTTGCAGAAGCATTTAAAGAAACTTCCCAAAAAGCTAACTAAGTCCCAACTTCGCGAGGCGAGAGCGCGTGAGAAATCTGTGGGTGGGGCGAAGTTACCGATGCCCAAGGGCCCGATGCCGAACATGCGGAAGATACCCAAGCGCTAAATCCTGATTATCGGCACTGTCCGTACTGCTCGATCATGCACTCCACGCCCATGAACGGTTAATAGCGGTGGTACGACTAAGCAGATAAGTAGCGTGCGGATAAGGGTCGGCAGAACCCCGATTTTCATATGGGTATCGATATCCACGATCCGAATTCCTACGACCACTTGGCCAGCCGAACCCCCCAAGAGCGCAGTGAAGAGCGCAACTTCTACGAAGAAAACTGCTAGCTGGAGCCACCCTTGATCTATGGAGCCTTGGACTATCAACCCGGCGATGAGATAGGCGGCAAACCAATCGAGAATCAGCGCAAAGAGCCTGCGCCCATAGCTGGCAATCGCTATAGCCGGCTCCCCCAGGGCGCCTAGTTCATCGGGATTCTTGCTCACCCCCCAAGAGTACGGGCAACCCTCAAGGTTGACTCCACCAAAGGTAACAATCCCGAAACATGGGGGTTATTCCCGCTTCATGGCTCTGGCCTAGCCTTTCCCTTCGTTGGAGCGCCCTTCACCAGAGACGCTGAAAGGCTCTTCATCCACATGTATGAGCACGCCTCTTGGGTAAACGCTTAAGAGAATGAAAATGGAGGAAGAGATGTTTAAGAGCGCAAGCGAAATCCTTGCCTATATCAAGAAGGAAGATGTCAAGTTAGTCGATGTTCGATTTATCGATCTACCAGGCATTCAGCACCACTTCAATGTTCCTGCTCAATCTTTTGACGAAGCAGTATTCACTGAAGGGTTGATGTTTGACGGTTCGTCGATTCGAGGTTTTCAATCGATTCATGAATCCGATATGAAGCTACTTCCAGTGCCGGGTTCTGCATTTATCGATCCATTCCGTAAAGAGAAGACTCTCGTCATTCTCTTCTCCGTACATAACCCAGTAGACAACTCGCCGTATTCACGTGATCCACGTGGCATTGTCGCCAAGGCAGTGGAATACATGCGTTCAATTGGAATCGCGGACACTGCATTCTTCGCACCGGAGGCAGAGTTCTACGTCTTCGACGGTGTTCGTTTCAAGACCGGAATGAATGAGGCTTACCACCACATCGATTCTTATGAAGGTGCATGGAACACTGGCATCGAATACGACGCAGATGGAACGCCGAACCGCGGATATCGCACTCGAATCAAGGGTGGATACTTCCCTGTTTCGCCGACAGATCAATTTGCAGATCTGCGTGATCAAATGGTGATGAACCTTGGAAAAGCAGGGCTTCAAGTTGAGCGATCACACCACGAAGTGGGAACTGCAGGTCAGATGGAGATCAACTACAAGTTCACCGACATCTTGAGCGCGGGCGATGAATTGATGAAGTTCAAGTACATCATCAAGAACACCGCATGGCAGGCAGGTAAGACTGCAACCTTCATGCCAAAGCCGCTCTTTGGTGACAATGGATCGGGTATGCACGTTCACCAATCGCTATGGAAAGATGGTAAGCCGCTCTTCTGGGGCGAGGGCTATGGCGATCTCTCCGATATGGCACGTTGGTACATCGGTGGCTTGCTCAAGCACGCGCCATCACTACTTGCCTTTACCAACCCGACCGTAAACTCTTATCGCCGCTTGGTTCCTGGCTACGAAGCGCCAGTTAACTTGGTCTATTCGGCTCGTAATCGCTCCGCATGTATTCGAATTCCGATTACAGGTTCAAATCCAAAGGCGAAGCGAATTGAATTCCGTTGCCCGGATCCATCATCCAATCCATACCTTGCATTTGCTGCGATGTTGATGGCTGGACTAGATGGCATCAAGAACAAGATCGAGCCACCAAAACCAGTCGATAAGGATCTCTACGAGCTTGAAGGGGCCGAGGCTGCTTCGATTCCACAGGTTCCAGGTTCACTCGGCGAAGTTCTCGATAACCTCGCGAAGGATCACGCATTCCTTACCCAAGGTGGCGTCTTCGCTCAGGATTTGATTGATACCTGGATTGCCTTCAAGCGGAAGGAAGAGGTCGACTACGTCCGACTTCGTCCACATCCAGCGGAGTTCGAGCTCTACTTCGATATCTAAATCCCTCTAGATCAGAGACCCTCGGCGCCTCATACCGTCGGGGGTCTCTACTTTTTCCGATAAAGTTTTGGCATGGCACGAGTGAATTCCTTGATTGTCTTGGACGCAAGAGACAACATCGCAATCGCTTTGCAAGAACTTCCTGTAGGAATGCGAATCGAACAGAGTGATATCGCATCCGCATTAGAGGTGCAGACCGTCATTCCTCGCGGCCACAAGATTGCACTAGTAGATATTGCAAAAGGCGAAGCCATCATCAAATATGGCGAGCGAATGGGCCATGCATTTGCGCCAATTCTTCGAGGATCTCATGTCCATACCCACAATGTGATTGGCGATCGAGTTTCGACGGAGCCAACAGCATGATCACTGGTTATGCAAATAACTCTCGAGGAGTTGGCGTTCGAAGTCTCCAACTCATCCTTCCCTCCGTTGTCTGCTCAACCCACCTCTCAAAGAAAGTTGCAGAAGAAGTCGGCGCAATAACTTTTTCCCATCAACATGGCTGCGCAATCATCGGACCTGACGTGGCAGGTGTAAATGATTTCTTTGTTGCGCTAGCCGGCCACCCAAATATCCACTCGACGCTAGTCCTGGGTCTTGGCTGCGAAACGCTTCAAGGAAATGAACTTACTGAGAGCATTGCAGTCAAATTCCCAGAGACAAAGTATGTAGTTATCCAAGAGAGCGCGGGTATGACTGGTGCGCTTGAACTCAGCGTTGAAGCGGCGCGCCAGCTTCGCGTTGATGCTCCGCACGCCCCCCTTGATCACTTAGTGATTGGTGTCGAGGGCAACCCGGAAGCGGGATTGCTCGATGGTTTTGCAGATCTGGTTGCGAAGGCAGGACATACACTCGTGTTATCCAACGATTTCAAGGAGCCTTCTCGGAATTTTGCCAAACTCATTCGCGAGCGGACTCATGTAATCGCCTCATTCCCTGATGCCAATCAACCCCCCACCGGGCTCCCGCTGATTCCAGTGGTCACGATTGCTAATACTCAATCCCTTCTCCATCAGGCGCTTGTAGATGACTTCGATTGCAGGAGCGGCACGTCAGCTGAGCATCTATTCGAAAGATTGCTTGCTGTCGCCAATGGTGAAGCGAGCAAATCTGAGGCCAAGAAAATCGGAGAAATTGTCGTTCCTCGTATGGTTCGGAGCGTGTGATGAGTGGAAGTGAGCCATCATTGCTGACAGGATATCCACGAAAAAATGGCCGGTGGGGCTTTCGAAATTACATCTTGATTCTCCCCTTGCATAATGTGCTCAATCAACTTGCTGAAGAGGTGCGGCTGAACCACCCCGCTCAATCAGTAATTACCTCTGTCGCCCATGACTGGAGTGGAGAAATCGATAGCGATTGGGATCGAATCCATCGGGTCTTTTCCGGTTTCGCAGTCAATCCAAATGTAGGAGCGACGATAGTGATTGGCGTGGGCTCAGCAGCAGAGGAAGAAATCGTGGAAGCGGCGCGAGCCAAACGCGAGATGCCCATCGCCTATTTGACCCTAAGAGATTCTGGTGGCTTCGATAATTTGCGCCAACGCCTCATGGAATCGGTCTCAGAGGTCTTTCCTCTGGTTGCATCCATCAAGCGGGAGAGCGCGCCATGGAGTGCGATTGTTCTTGGTCTCGAATGCGGCGGTTCGGATGCATATTCGGGAATTACTGCCAATCCGGCGCTCGGAGTTGCCAGTGACAAATTTGTGGAACTGGGCGGCACCTCGATACTCGCTGAAACCATGGAGATTCTTGGCGCCGAACATCTCCTCGCTGCCCGTGCAAAAACACCTGAAGTTGGGCAAGCGATTATCGATGTCGTTGCTCGATATGAACGTTCCATTACTTATGAGGGAATTGATATTCGAGGAGCGCAACCTAGCCGTGGAAATATCGAAGGTGGGTTGACTACTCTCGAAGAGAAATCACTCGGCGCTGCAAAGAAAGCAGGGAACGCCCCTTTTACAGGGGTGCTCGACTATGCCTACCTCCCTACCGAGCCTGGTCTCTACTTTATGGACACTCCAGGGCATGACATCGAACAGTTGACTGGTTTTGCTGCAGCCGATGTCAATATCACGGTCTTCACTACAGGTCGCGGCACACCAACTGGTTCTGCTGTCATCCCAACCATTAAGGCAGCAACCAATACTGAGATGGCTACTGCGCTCCCAGATTTGATTGATTTAAATGCCGGCACTATTGCTGATGGCACCGAAACACTCGCCGAGGTCGGCGCCCGAATCTTTAATGAAATCATCGAAGTGGCAAATGGCAAACTCACTGCCGCCGAAAAAGGTGGCCACCGCGAATTTAATCTCTCGCGACTATATGGTTCAACTCAATAACGGTTAGAGATTCTCTGCCACAGCAAGTGGGCCAAATTTGCGCACCTGATCAAGATAGCCAGCAATTACAGGCCACTCCCCCTCGTTTATTGGGGCCTGCAAACCCGGAGTCTGCATTACTTGGCGGACTGCGCGATTTGATTCCTCCACTCGTGCCCGATCTAGCAGCTCCGCTGCGAGTGGATCTGTAACAGATAATCCACTCTGCAAAAATCCAATCCAGAGAGAAATGGCAAAGGCGATTCGCTCCCGAGGTTGCCCTGCCTGATGAAGAGCGTTCATTGCAAGAAAGAGTCGTTGCGGCAATTTTGCCGAGCCATCCATAGCGATTTGAGCGCTCCGATGAGCTACTGCGCTATTTCCTATCCGTGCTCGTGCCTGTGCACAATATTTCGCTACATCAACGGAGCTCGGGGCTACGAAAGAGTTCGCTAATTGCTCTTGGAGCCGGGCGATAAATCCACTCCACTTCGGCAGCGCAATCGCTTGATAGACATATTCAATTCCGGACAATTGACTGAAATATGCCGTTGTCGAGTGGGCGCCATTAAAGAGTCGCAACTTTAAAGCCTCGTACTCCTCCACTTGAGGAGAGATTTCAATGCCAATGTCGGCAAGAAGTCTGTCGCCGGCATGTGGTTCAACTACCCACTGTCGAAATGGCTCGGTAGAAATAAGCGACTCATCACAAAACCCAAATTCGCGTTCAAACTCTTCAATTGCAGATGGCGTGATGGCAGGAACGATCCGATCTACCATTGAATTAGGAGTAGAGATATTTGCTAGCCATTGTTGGAAATCCGAATCAAGATCTCGCTGATGTGCACTCGCCAAGAGAACTCTTTGAAGAAATTGGCCGTTGGCTGGTAAGTTGTCACAAGAAATCAGCACGGGCGCAGCGAGGCCGCGCGAAAATCTCAACTGCAGAATATCAAGCAAACGATTAGGCATTGAATCACTTTGTATTCCCGCCTGGTATGCCTTCTCCGTGACAGTGATGGTGATGAGCTTAAGTTCAGGCGAGAGAATCGCTTGAGAGAGTGGAGCGTTACCGAGGTCGTAGAGCGAGCCGTCGAGAATCGAACCAATTACTCGTGGATTCTGCCTCTCCCCTTCCCGTTCATTGACGGTGTACATGAAATCTTGTTTTCGAAGCGCGTCAGTGACCCGAGCGCTTCGTGGAGATATTCCATAGATGCTCCACTCACCTACCCCGCTACGAAGAGCATCGTCACAGTAAACCGCTTGATGTCCACGGTGGAATGCGCCAAGGCCAAAGTGGATGACACCTATCTTCCTATCGGCGCGGGAATATTCAGGGGTCAGAGCTTTCACAACCGAAAGAACTCCTTGGAGAGGTGATAGGCAATCTGATCCGCGATAACCGATGCATCCTCCTCGCTCACTCGATGTGAATGAACCAGGTCAGCGAGATAGCCAGCATCAAATCGACGAGCAACATCGTGACGCGCTGGAATTGAGAGGAATGCCCGAGTGTCGTCGATAAAGCCCAATGTATTGAGATAGCCGGCGCTCTCTAGCGTTGCATCGCGCCAGCGGCGCATCCCATTAAGGCTGTCATGGAACCACCAAGGGGGTCCAAGCTTGACTGATGGATATGCCCCAGCAATCGGCGCGAGCTCGCGTGAATATGTCGCTTCATCAAGGGTGAAGAGAGCCAACCGAAACTTTTCCGCAAAACCAAAACGGTTGAGCAGGGGTTTGAGCGCGCTGGTGAACTCGGTGCGGGTAGGAATGTCAAAGCCGCGATCGGGTCCGTATTTATCAAAAATAGCTCGAGAGTGATTCCGCGATGAACCTGGATGTAGTTGCATCACCAAACCATCATCGGCTGACATTTGGGCATGCTCCATCAGCATGACTGCTCGGAAAGCCTGGGCATTTGCCTGCGTGACATTTCCATTTCTGAGCTCAACAAAGAGCGCTTCCTTCTCATTCTCAGTAAGTTCAATCGTCAAGGCTGATGGCGTGCCATGGTCAGTTGCTTTGGCGCCAGCCTCGATGAATCGATCTCGCGCTCTACGAAGGGCCGCTCGAAATGTAACGAACGAGTCAATTGCGATGGCGCTACTGGCTTCAAGATTGCGCAGCGAGCTCTGCCAGTCACTACGTTCCGGATCGCTTACATCATCGGGTCGAAAAGTTGGAATCACTCGAGCTTTCAGAGAGGTTGATTGAAGTGCTCGATGATGTTCGAGCGAGTCACTCGTGCCATCAGTCGTTGCAAGGACTTCAATTCGGAATCTCTCAAATAACTGCTGGGGCAGAAAGCCGTCACTAGCAATCGTGTGTGATATCTCCGCGTAGATTTGTGCGGCCGTAGTTTTGTTGAACGGGAGGGTAATCGAAAAAATCTCGGAAAGAATCTCTTCGAACCAGATCCGTGAGGGTGTACCGGCAAATGCAATCCAGTTCTCAGCAAGGAGTTGCCAAATTTCCTCTGGCGCAATTGCCTTTTGAGATCTCTCCCCCTTCGTCGGAATATCTAACTGTTCGTAGGTAACTCCCACGCTTGCCAACATTCTGGTGATGTAGTGGTCAGGCGTGATGAGCAGCGCGACTGGGTTGGGAAAAGGCTTATTCTCTGCAAGCAGCGCGGGATTGACATGTCCATGTGGAGAAATGATGGGGAATGCGCTCATCTTTCTATAAAGCTCTCGAGCTAATGCAACTGCACCTTCTTTACATCCAAAGTATCTATCTGGATGAAGGTTAGACATGACTTTCTATCCAATCGAATGCCTGCTTTTGCATCGCTACAGTGAAAGAGTGTTGGACGGGATAGAACTCCCCCTTGTACAAACCCTGATTGACAGATGCATAGTGAGTGCTGAGCATGTTATGTGCATCTGCCATCCCTTCTTTTGTGAACAATTGATCTTCACCGCAATACTGTACAAATAATGGGGTCTTCGAGATCATGGCCACCTCTGGCCATTCACCAGCGCTGGCAAGATTAAAAGGAAAGAACATCCACGAGTGCGGGGCAATATGTTCGTGGAGCATCGATCCATACGTTGCCATTGCACCAGTGGAGACCACCGCACGTAACTCTGGATTTGTGGCGTGGAGAACGAGCGCACGACATCCTCCACCCGATAATCCGATGACAGAAATTGGACCTGCAATCTCAGGTAGTTGTTTTGCCACCTCTAGAGCGACGCGATCATCATGGTTGAGGATGCCTGCCATGGTGGCGCCAAAAAGGCTCAGATATTTGTTTAACGACAAAGACTCAAACATGACTGAGAGATTTTCGAAATCTTCGGGTCGAGCAGAACCGTGAATCTCTTTGATTCGAGGCGGAATCTCCTCGAGTCCAAAACCACGTGAACCCCAAGGGAAGCAGTCATGGACCAGAACCGCAAAACCACGTTTAGCTAATTCATTTGCAGGTGCTCGGTTCCCATAGTGATCGCGACGAACCCATTGCGCACGTTCAGGTAATTGTTGAGCACCCCTCTGTGCAACTTTCTCCTTGCCAAATTCCTTCAGATCATCGTGGCTATGGAGGTAGAGCGCGCCAGGAAGTGGGCCTTCCGCCTGACTTGGCGTGAGAAGAAAGGCTTGCGTAGGTGCTCCCCACCCAACGTTCCAGGAGAGCGAAGTGACGGTAATTCCATCAAATTCACTGACCTGCCCCCGGTTAACGACAATATTCTCTGGAATGGCAGGAACTGCGCCAAGGACAGCGACCAACCTCTCGCGTGTTAGCGGGGCGCTCCCCTTCTTGCCGAAAGTAAGGGCGCTAGCCAGGCTCTCCAAGGCGTTCACTTCCATCTTCCTAGCCTATTGAGTGCCCTTCCAGTTGTAGTTACAAATGATTTGCAATAACGTTCGCTTATGCATATCCCAGACGGCTTCATCAATATCCCGACCGCCTCAGCCTCGGCCGCCCTGGCCGCCACTGGCTTGGGCTATTCGGTCCGGGCCGCCCGGGAGAAACTCGATGAAAAAGCTGCACCACTAGTTGGGTTGGTTGCGGTCTTTATCTTCGCCGGCCAAATGATCAATTTTCCGGTCGCTGCAGGCACCTCCGGCCATTTACTTGGTGGCGCTTTGGCGGCGGTACTGGTGGGGCCACACGCCGCCTCGCTTGCACTCACCGTTGTTCTGGCGATTCAAGCGCTCCTCTTTGCCGATGGTGGCTTAACCGCCCTCGGACTCAATATCTTCAACATGTCTATCGTTGGTGTCTGGGGTGGTTACGGCGCATTCCTGGTGATGCGGAAGATTTTCCGATACACACGTACCTCGGTGATGGTTGGCTCTGCAGTAGGTGCATTCCTCTCCGTGCCGCTCGCAGCAACTTTTTTCAGTATTCAATATGCAATCGGTGGAGCGGGTACCTTCGCGCCATCGACTGTTTTCGCCGCCATGTTCAGTACTCACATTCTCATCGGCATAGGTGAGGCAATCATCACAACTCTTACCGTGGGAGCAATACTCAAAACCCGACCTGATCTAGTTTTTGGAATGCTCAAGGTTCGACAATGAAGAATCGACGCTTCTACCTTGTTGGTATTGCAATCGCATTGGTCATTGCAGGCTTTCTCTCGTTTTACGCCTCTTCGTCACCAGATGGCCTAGAGAAGGTTGCTATCGATCTTGGATTTATCGACTCAGCGAAAGAGTCGGCAGTTGCCGACTCGGCGTTGGCTGACTACGGAGTAGCTGGTCTCGATAATGAGAGACTCTCCGTAGGCATTGCTGGAGTGATTGGCGTGATTGCTACTGGTTTAGTCATGGTCTTACTCATTCGGCTGATAGGTAAAAAGAGAAATTAACCTTCAGACTGATACTCAACCTGGCACGCATACCCATACGCACGGCCATTCACACGGCCACGGCGTCGGTGAGCGGTTATATATCCACCGCCACTCGCTCGTTCACGAACTTCCCGGACATATCAAGCTTGTTGCGTTTTTTGCATTCATCATCATCGCAGTCCTCACTCCTATTCAACAATGGCAATCCTTTGTTGGCTATTTCCTCATCATCTTTCTTGCTTTAGCGCTATCGAAATTACCTCCGCTCACTCTTGCCAAGCGTGCGACTATCGAATTCCCATTCATCATCTTTGCCATTCTCATGCCGTTCACCGCAGGTGGAGAAATGTTCGATATTGGCCCCTTGAACCTCTCTCGCGAGGGAAGTATCGCCGGATTGAATCTCATCACTAAAGCCACCCTCGGTGTTTTCTGTTCGATGATTCTCGCCGGTTCAACCACTGCTCATTCGCTACTTGCAGGTTTTGTTCGAATAAAGACCCCGTCGCTTTTCGTGCAGATAGCGGCCTTCATGATTCGCTATCTCAATGTCATCAATGATCAAATGGCGCGCATGAAAGTTGCTAGAGAATCCCGAGGCTTTCAGGCGGAAGGGATTCGTAGTTGGCCGATATTTACCTCAACCCTTGGCGCTCTCTTTATTCGCGCCTACGAGCGTGGTGAGCGAGTCCATCTAGCGATGCTCTCCCGTGGATACGCTGGAACTCTCTCCTCGTTATCGCTCGAGAACGTTCAACCTAAACATTGGCGAGTAGGTCTGACCTTCCCCTTCTTGGCAGCGCTCTCTTTTTTAATCGGTAGAGTGCTCTTCTCATGATGCCAAAACCTAGCGTGCATGTGAGCGCACTTCATTATGCATACCCTGATGGGAACAAAGCGCTCAATGGCGTTGACCTCACCATTGCTAAAGGTGAGCGCGTAGCACTTCTAGGCCCCAACGGTGCCGGCAAAACTACGCTGGTGATGCATCTCAATGGGATTCTCTCCCCCACATCAGGCTCAATCGATATTGGTGAATTTACACTCGACGAAAAAAATAGAGAGGTCACCAAAAAGGTCCGCGAGAAGGTGGGAATCGTCTTCCAGGATCCTGATGATCAACTCTTCATGCCCACTGTCTATGAAGATGTCGCATTTGGACCGACCAATATGAGGCTTGCAAAAGAGGAGATTGAACGACGTAGCACTAGGGCGCTAGAGATGGTTGGGATGATTGAACTTAAAGATCGAGCCCCACATCATTTATCGTTCGGACAGCGACGAAGAGTTGCTGTTGCAACCGTATTGGCGATGGAACCTGAGATTTTGATCCTTGATGAACCGTCATCAAACCTCGATCCAGCATCTCGTCGTGAATTATCCGAGATTCTGCTCGCACTTGATGTCACCATATTGATGGTGACCCACGACTTGCCTTACGCATTTGAGATCTGTGAACGCTCACTCATTCTCAATCAGGGAGCAATCGTGGCTGATGAGGCGACGGTAACGATTCTTCGAAACAGCCAACTGCTTGCCGCAAACCGCCTTGAACTACCGAAAGGCTTCGTTATCTAGCGTTGCTCTCAATCGAGGAAAAAGTCGAGAAGAAAGTCTTTCGTACCCGGCACGACTGCATACTTATCGAGATCAGTGATTCCAATGCTGGCCAACACTTCATCGTCGACTAAGAACTCTCCGGTTCGCTCGGTACCAGTGAGAATGACATGGGCAGCATCGGCAAGGATCTCAGGAGTCCGGCAGGCAGCAGTGTCGATCCCCGGAATCATCTGCAACGCTGCAGTGTCGATTGCGGTGCGCGGCCACAAGGCATTGACCTTGATGCCGTCGCGCTTTAATTCATCGGCAAGGCCCAATACACACATGCTCATTCCATATTTGGCCATGGTGTAGGCCAGATGATTCTTAAACCATTTTGATTTCATAGATAGTGGTGGAGACATCATCAAGATCTGGGGGTTTCGCCCTGCCGCTGCAGATTCTTTGAGAGCGGGAATTGCCGCCTGTGAGGTGAGGAAGGTTGCTCGAACATTTACCGAGAACATCAGATCAAATCTCTTGGCTGGAGTTTGGAGCGTGGGCGTGAGATTGATGGCCGAAGCGTTGTTAATCAGGATATCAAGACCGCCAAACTCTGCGACCGCTTTCGCAACCGCTCCCGAAATTTGTTCTTCGTCACGCAAGTCGCATTGGATGGGTAGCGCTCTGCCACCAGCCGCCTCTATATCTTGCGCCGCGGTGAAGATAGTTCCTGGAAGTTTTGGATGGGGTTCGGTGGTCTTGGCTGCGATGGCAATCATCGCGCCATCTTGGGCAGCACGTTTTGCAATTGCTAATCCGATACCTCGAGATGCTCCCGTGATAAATATCTTCTTGCCGGCCAGATTTGCTGACATATATCCCTACTTCCCTCGCTTCATCAAAAATTTCATAAATGCTTCGCGCGCTTCATCGCTCGCCAGCGCCGCAGTAAAGAGCCTCGCCTCTTCCGCCATAACCGCAGTTAACTGCTCCTTATGATCCTGGCGCAACAAGCGCTTTGTTTCGCGAATCGCGGTTCGAGGTTGATCAGCAAGATGCTTCGCCCTCTCTCCTGCTCGAACTGCAACCTCTTCCTCATCGACCACTTCGTTGATGAAGCCGGCTTCATAACCGCGTTGCGCTGAGAAGACTTCGCCCAACATAAACATTTCGGCGGCACGCTGATGGCCAGCAATTAATGGCAAGAGATAGGAGGAGCCAGCTTCTGGCACTAGTCCAAGGTTGACGAACGGCATGGAAAGCTTCGAATTCCTCCCTGCAATTACATAATCGCAATGAAAGAGCATCGTGACGCCTACACCAACTGCGCGCCCGCTAATTGCCGCTACTAATGGCTTGGAGAAATCTCGAATCGCCGTAAGAAAATGCCAGACTGGTGATTCATCTCCAGTCGGTGGGTGCTCGAGGAAATCATTGAGATCATTACCTGAGGTGAAGTCATCGCCCTCGCCATAAATCAGAACGCTGCCAATTTCATCGTCGCCGTTGGCGCCGTTGATTTCGCGTGCAAGGGTGGCATACATCTCTCGGGTAATGGAATTTAGCTTCTGCGGACGATTGAGTCCAAGCGCGAGAACGCCTTGGTCTCTGGAGATAGAGATATCAGAGGTCGACATATGAATCTTCTCGCTTATCTTTCGATAGTTCCAGCGATGAATTCTTCGGTCCGATTACGAGCGGCCTCGTCAGAATATTGCTCAGGAGGTGACTTCATAAAATAACTTGAAGGTGAGAGAAGTGGTCCACCGATTCCCCGATCAAGACCGATCTTCGCGCATCGCAACGCATCAATGATGACTCCTGCCGAGTTCGGCGAATCCCAGACTTCAAGCTTGTATTCAAGATTGAGTGGCACATCGCCAAAAGCCCGTCCCTCAAGGCGTACATAAGCCCACTTTCGATCATCGAGCCAGGAAACATAATCGGAGGGTCCGATATGTACATTCCCTTCGCCCATGTCGTGGTCGAGCTGTGAGGTCACCGACTGCGTCTTAGAAATCTTTTTCGACTCTAGACGGTCGCGCTCGAGCATATTTTTAAAATCCATATTTCCACCGACATTTAATTGCAACGTACGATCAAGATGGACGCCGCGATCTTGGAAGAGTTTGGCGAGGATTCGGTGGGTGATAGTCGCACCCACTTGGCTCTTGATGTCATCTCCAACAATTGGCACCTTTGCATCGCTAAATTTCTTTGCCCAGACTGGATCAGAGGCGATAAACACCGGAAGTGCATTGATAAAGGCACAGTGCGCATCAATCGCTGCTTGAGCGTAGAAACGAGTTGCCTCTTCAGATCCAACGGGTAGATAGCAAATCAGAACATCGACCTTCTTCTCTTTGAGAGATGGGACCATGTCGACTGGCTGTGCATCGGACTCTTTGATGGTCTCTTTGTAGTAACGTCCCATTCCATCAAGAGTGGTGCCGCGTTCGACGATGACACCTGTCTTAGCAACATTGCAGAACTTGATGGTGTTGTTCTCGCTAGCCCACATCGCATCGGCAAGATCAAGGCCAACCTTCTTAGCGTCGACATCATATGCAGCGACAAACTCGATATCGCTGATGTGATATCCACCGATGACTGCGTGCATCAAACCGGGAATTTCCTGGTCGACAGCAGCATCCTTGTAATAGGTCACACCTTGTACAAGAGAATTGGCGCAGTTTCCTACACCAACGATTGCTACTCGGATCTTGCTCACTGGGATTTCCTCTCTGCTTTGATCATTTCATCGAGCCAAGCGATTTCCCGCTCAGCTGAATCAAGTGAGTGACGGCGCCACTCAATGAAGTACTTATCTAGTCCAATCGGCGAGCGCTCTAATTCGTGGCGAAGTAGATCTGCCTTCTCGCGAAGACGACGTCTACGCGCTTCGAGAATTCGTACCCGATTGGTATGTGAGGTGGGGCCAAAGAATGCAAAGTGCACACCAAAGGCCTCATCCTCAGTGGCATCAAGAGTTTCGGTGAGCTCTTGAAAACGAAGCAGACCCTTTTTTGTGATCTGATAGGCGATGCGGGTTCGCCGCGATTTGCCGCTCTCGCTCTCGATGACTTCGATTACCTCACCGTCAGCCATCCTTTTGAGTAAGGGATATAAGGAGCCAAAGGAGAGCGCACGGAAGGGGCCAAGGATGGTGAGCGATCGCTTGCGCAATTCATACCCATGGAGCGGCCCGCCCGCGAGGAGACCGAGTAGGGTGAACTCCAACGGTTGACTTCGCAGCGCCACCTCTACCCCTCTCCACTCGGACTCATGATTTCTCGATACATCGAACCGATACATCGACCCGCCATATCTAACCCGCTGCCACTCCTGCGGGCAAGTTCTCAACTTCTTCGGCGCGCCCTCCTCCCATCTGCCCATTTACCCAGGTCGAGGGCCTTACCCTTTTTACTTAGTGAGCCAGCACACATGGCTTGCCCCGTTCCTCGTTGAGGGCGGAACGGACAAATGGAAGGAATCTCCCACTATGGCTTCACTCTTCACCTGGAAAGTCCACTCTGGCGGCGATGTAGTCGCCCCCGATGAGCGCCTCTCGTGGCCGCGCACCATTGGTATTGGCTTCCAACATATCGCCGCGATGTTCGGCGCAACCTTCTTGGTTCCGGTTCTTACCGGATTGCCTCCAGCAACCACCCTCTTCTTCTCAGGAATTGGAACGATCCTCTTCCTCATAATCACTCAGAATCGAGTCCCTAGCTATCTCGGATCCTCTTTTGCATTCTTGGGGCCAATCGCAGCAGCCACAGCTGGTCAGGGTGGCGCTGCAGCCGCTCTTGGTGGCGTGGTGGCAACCGGAATTCTCCTTGTGCTTGTTGGTTTAGTGGTGAAAGCAGTGGGCGCCTCGTGGATCAACTGGTTGTTGCCTCCAGCCGTTACCGGAACCATTGTGATGGTGATTGGCTTTAATTTAGCGAGCGTTGCTTACAACAAAGCATGGAGTGGAACCGGCCCCGGTGCAGGTCAACTCCAAGCTCAAGGTCCGCTCCTTGGAATCATTACCCTTCTTGCAATTGGAGTGATCGCGGCGGTCTCGCGTGGATTCCTTGGTCGAATCAGCATCTTCTTAGGAATTGTTATTGGTTATGTCGTTGCGCTAGTTCGTGGCGATGTTGATACCAAACCAATCTCTGATGCGAAGTGGATTGCGCTACCCACTTTCACCTCTCCAACTTTCACTATGAGTGCGATTTTGCTCTTCATTCCAGTTGTACTGGTCTTGATTGCAGAGAATGTCGGCCACGTAAAGGCCGTAGCTGCAATGACCGGAAAGAACCTTGATGACCAAATGGGTAATGCGCTTATGGGTGATGGACTTGCAACAACACTTGCCGGTGCAGGTGGCGGTTCTGGAACTACCACTTACGCAGAAAATATCGGAGTAATGGCGGCGACAAAGGTGTACTCCACTATTGCTTATTACATCGCTGCTGTGGGAGCGATACTCCTAGCACTCTGTCCAAAGTTTGGTGCGGTACTCAGCGCTACTCCTGTAGGAGTACTCGGAGGCGCAAGCGTTGCGCTCTTTGGAATGATTGGAATGCTCGGAGCGAAGATTTGGATTGAGTCCAAAGTTGACCTCAGTAACTCAACTAACCTTATAGTTGCTGGTTCTTCGCTGATCATTGGTATCGCTGATGTTTCATTCAAGATTGGCGATTACACATTTAATGGAATCATCAATGCAACGCTAGTTGCAATCTTGGGCTACCACATTCTTCACGCAATGCGGAAGCGATAACCGTAAGCAATTGCTAGAAAAGGGCGGGGAGAAATCCTCGCCCTTTTTTCATACCTCATAAAATTTTTTGTTAGGCTCTCGAGGTGATCCTAGGAATCCCCATCCCCTCGAAAATCGGTGAGTACATCATCGTTTCGCTAGCTATCATTCTGGCGCCAGGGCCATCTGTGCTTTTCACTATCGCTCGCGCCATCGCCTGGGGTCGAAAAGTCGCAGTGCTCACTGTGCTGGGGAATGCCACGGGATTTTTTGCGATGTCGCTGCTGGTTGCCTTGGGTATAGGGCCCATCATTCAGAGCTCCGATCTGATTTATGCTGGAGTGCAATGGGCTGGCGGTCTCTACCTCATCTATTTGGGAGTAGATGCAATCAGAAAACGGAATGAGCATTCAAACCAAATGCTAGAAGAGGGTTCATCGGGGGCTCCGAGCGCTATCCGGATAATCCGCGATGGGTTCGTCGTGGGAATCCTTAACCCCAAGGGAATCGTCTTCAATGCGGCAGTCACTCCACAATTCATCGACCGTGGTAGCGGCAACGTGGTGATGCAACTGATTCTTTTAGGTGCGATTTTTGCCCTCTTGGCTTTCTTCTGTGATGGCACCTGGGGTTTGCTCGCTGGTACGGCGCGGAATTGGCTGGCGACCAACCTCTCGCGAATTATTTTCCTACGTATCGTTGGTGGGATAGTGATGATCATTCTTGGCGTACTAATTTTGATTCAAATTTAATGATTACGAGCTACTCGCTCTCTTCGTCTATCTCTTCACCCTTTTGAAGTAGTTCCTTTGCCCGAGTAGCGTAAATATCAACATATTCCTGACCACTCATCGATTGAATCTCTTTCATAATGGAATCGGTAATTCCGCGTAAGACAAATGGATCGCTAGGGTCACCAGCATCCTTAAAGTTCATTGGCTTACCGAAGTAAACGCCCACTCGCATAATCTTTGGAATTACCTTCCCAGTTGGCTGAATCTTCTCTGTGTTGATCATCGCCACTGGAACCACCGTTGCACCAGATTCAATCGCTAACCGTGCGATACCTGTTCGACCTCGATACAAGCGACCATCCGGAGAGCGGGTGCCTTCTGGATAAATACCAATGCACTCACCCTTTGCAAGTAAATCAATGCCAGTTCGCACCGCTGCTTCACTGGCACGACCACCGGAACGATCGACCGGCACTTGACCCAGGGCGATAAAAGTTAACTTCTTAATCCATCCTTTAAGCCCAGGCTGCGTGAAGTACTCCTGCTTGGCAAGAAAGGTCACCTTCCGCGAAACAACTAAAGGCATAAAGATCGAATCGCTAAAGGAAAGGTGATTCGAGGCGATGATCACTGGCCCTGAGTTAGGTATCGAATCAAGACCGCGCACCTTTGGGCGAAAGAGGAGCAGGAGTATTGGGGTGAGAAAAGATTTAAGCAATCGATAGGGCATCAGCCACGCGCCAAATCTGCAACGCCCACTAGGCCCGCATCATTTCCCATTTGAGCAGTGACGATATTCGGTAACGAGTGGCCTGAGAACGAAGCGTTACGGGCAAGTGATTCGCGCGCGGGAGCGGCAAGAATCTCTCCGGCCTCAGACACTCCGCCTCCTAAAACAATCAGATCAGGATCCAAGATAACAACCAATGACGCTAAGCCGAAACCAAGCCATTCGCCAGTAAGTTTAAAGGCGGTAGTAGCGATGCGATCTCCCGCTTGTGCTGCTGCGCTCACATGGTGTCCAGTTAAACCTTCGAGCGTGCCATCACCGTATCTCAATAACTCAAAGGCACGTTCTGGAGCTGCTGCTATTGCCTCTTCGACATGGCGCATCAATGCTGGGCCGGCGCAATATTGTTCAAAACAGCCGCGAGCTCCACAGCCACAGAGCGGTCCATTTGCGTTTACTCGCATGTGGCCAAACTCAGCTGCTGTGCCATGAGCACCTCGAAAGAGTTGGCCATCGACAATCAATGCGCCACCCATGCCCGTTCCTAAAATGAAAAAAATCATGTTCCGTGAGTTTCGTCCCGCGCCATAACGGTATTCACCCCAACATGCTGCGTTCGCATCGTTCTCGACAATGATGCGAGAGCCAATGAGCGGCTCCAGTTCTTCTGCGAGATTTACTCCCGTCCAACCAGCAATATTGGTCGCAGCTAACATCCGCTCACGATCGGCCGAGACGAAGCCCGCGGCAGAGAGTCCAATGTTCGAGATTTCTTCCTGCACATCTCTCTGTAATTGATTGACCAACTCTGCTACTAAGTGGGTTAGGGCTTTACCGCCCTCACGAGGCGTCTCGCGTCGCAACCGAGCAATCACTCGTCCCTCGTCATCAACGACGCCACCAAGTAATTTGGTACCGCCAACATCGATGCCGATTGCCAAAGACATATGTGCGCTTCCCTTGCTCAGTTATTCTTTAATTCTCGAGCTGCGCTTTGAGTTCTTTCAACGTTTGATCGACAACTGCTTTCTCTGCTTTCTGACGCATCATGTCGGGGACAGGCATCGAGAGCGCAACGGTGAGCGAATAACTGACTTCAGTCTCATCGCCGATGCTCTTAAGTTCTTGTTTACCGTCCATCGCGGTGAGTAAATCGGCGCTCTCCAAGGTGAAGGTGAGAGAGGCGGGGAAATTACTCCAGTCGAAGGTCAAGGTTGCTTCGTCGCGGAGCGCGCCAGAGACAAGGGACATTTCGACCTTAGTTGGCTTGATTGCATCGCCCTCGAGGACCTTGACCGCTTTCATCGAGCTAGACCAGCTTGGATATGTGCCCACTGAGGCAATTGCCTCCGCTACCTGGGATAACGGGGCGTCAATGATGATGGTTGATTTCGTTTCACTCATAGCCTGAAGGCTACCCTTCTCCAGAAGTGGGTGCTTGGGCTAGCCTCTACCCTTCACCAGAAGGAGCGCGCAATGAAAGAGGTTTCTGTACCCGCCCTCGTACCTCCGGCTACCGAGGGAAATCTCACCGACTTACTTATTAATAGGGCCCACTTCGAACCAGAGCGGACCATGCTCTCTCGCCCAGTTGGCGAAGGATGGCAACCTGTCAGCGCTCGCACCCTCGAAGCTGAAGTTCGCGCTGTAGCGAAAGGTTTGATTGCCGCCGGAATAAAGAGCGGCGATCGCGTCGGGTTGCTTTCGCGCACCCGTTACGAGTGGACCATCATGGATTTTGCCATTTGGTTTGCTGGTGGAGTGGTCGTACCTGTCTACGAAACCTCCTCTGCAGAGCAGATTGAATGGATTTTGCAAGACTCCGGCGCCGTGGGAATGGTCGTGGAGACACCTGCGCATGCTGCGCTCGTGGAATCTGTGCGGACCAAAAATCTCGACAACGTCTGGATCATCACTGAAGATGCGTTAGCGCATCTATCACAGAGTGGAAGTAGTATCTCTGATGATCAGGTAACGCAGCGACGCAATACCCTTAAGCCAGAGACGCTTGCAACTCTCATCTACACCTCCGGAACGACCGGTAAACCCAAGGGCGTTCAGTTGACACACGCAAACTTCCTCGCTGAGTGTGGCAACGTCGTCGAAGGTGCATCTGATCTCTTCTTGCGCCCTGGTGGATCCACTCTCCTTTTTCTCCCACTCGCGCACGTCTTCGGACGCATGATCGAAATCGGCGCGATTCGCGCTGGATTACATCTGGCTCATTGCAGCGATCCGGTTGGGCGATTACTTGGTGATCTCGCAAGTTTCAAACCAAACTTCGTTCTCTCTGTGCCTCGAATCTTCGAAAAAATCTATAACAGCGCAGAGGCGAAGGCTGATGCAGCAGGTAAAGGAAAAATCTTCCGTAAGGCTGCAGCGATTGCCATTGCTTACAGCGAAGGAATGCAAAATGGCCACATCTCTCCAGGTTTGCGAGTCAAACATGCGCTCTTTGACAAGTTGGTCTACAGCAAGATTCGCCATGTCATGGGCGGAAACGTCGATGCTGCAATCTCTGGCGGTGCGCCCCTTGGCGAACGCCTTGGTCACTTCTTCCGTGGCGCTGGAGTACGGGTGCTCGAAGGCTATGGATTAACAGAAACTACCGCTGGAGCAACGCTCAATCTCACCTCTTCGGTAAAAATTGGTTCCGTTGGGCGACCCATTCCGGGAACCACCATCAAGATTGATGATGATGGTGAAGTTCTCATCAAAGGTCCAATTGTGATGAATGGCTACTGGCAGAACGATGCTGCGAACAAGGAGGTCTTCACCTCTGATGGTTATTTCCGTTCCGGTGACCTAGGTCGACTCGATGAGAATGGCTTCCTCTACATCGTCGGTCGAAAGAAGGAATTGATTGTCACTTCTGGTGGCAAGAACGTTGCCCCGGCGGTCCTAGAGGATCGACTTCGCTCGCATCCACTCGTCAGCCAATGCATGGTTGTCGGTGATAACAAGCCATATATCGCAGCGCTTGTCACGCTTGACCAAGACGCTGTGAAAGTTTGGGCAGCTGCCAATAACAAAGGTGGCGCTGCAATTGAGGACCTTGCCAAAGACTCTGCTCTGATCGCTGTGATTCAAACAGCTGTCGATGAGGCAAATAAGGCTGTGAGCAAGGCAGAATCGATTCGTAAATTCACAATATTGCCGGTGGATTTCACTATCGCTGGTGGACACCTCACTGCAAAACTCTCTGTGAAACGTCACGTAGTCGCCAAAGAGTTTGCCGTCGAGATTGAGAAGCTCTACGACTGATACGAGCGAGCGGCTAAAAGTCGCTCGCGATCTGCATGACACCGTCTCTCAAGAGATCGCTGCCCTGGGTTATGCCTGTGATGAGGCTATCGCCCTCTCTGCGATGGGTGACGCGCGCGAATCCTTGATTGCCATCCGGGCACGTATTTCGCTAGTGACTTTGATGCTTCGTGATGAACTCGGTGCACTTCGAAATAGCGACTTGCCATTTGGCACGCTCCTTGATCATCTCTGCTCCGAACTGCGCTCCTTACACCCAGTTTCGATAACTAACTTAATACGTTCAGAACTGCGAATTGAGGATCGATTGGAACTCGAGCTTTACCGTGTGGTGCGGGAGATACTTATCAATATCCTCTCGCATTCAGGTGCACGACGTATCACAATGAACGAAGATTCAACCAGCACCGAATTGAAAATCACAATTATCGACGATGGTATTGTCAACGATGCTTTTAATGGCGACGTGAAAAACGATTATCACTTCGGCATCACAACTATCCACGAACGAATTGCATCAATCAATGGAACCATCACTTATGAGCGTTCTGGTGATGTGAACTCCTACGAAATCCGGATTCCCTGATGAAAACCGAGGTTTATCGTGAAAATGGACTTCTCATCGTCGAAGACCACCCTGTTGTCCGTCAAGGATTAATGCGAGCGCTTGAAGCGCATGGATTCAATAAGATTTTCGAAGCTGCCACTTGTGGCGAAGGGCGTGGGCAACTTGCCAAGGTCAATCCCGATGTCCTCATTACCGATCTACATCTGCCTGACGGTCTAAGTTTTGAGATGATTAGTTGGGCGCGAAAAATCAAGCCCTCTCTGGCAATAGTCATACTTACCGTAGAAAATAGCCCAGAATTTTTAATCTCTGCTGCCGAATCAGGCGCCAATGCTCTGATTCACAAATCGGCTCCTATTACTACGCTGATTTCTGCGATTGATGTCGCAATCAAGGCCCCAAAGAGTTTTACCGCAGAAGGTTTAGCCGATGCAATTAAGCGCGAGCGAGAGAAACCAAAACTCACGCCACGCGAGTTGGAGATTCTGGAGCGGCTCAGTTCCGGGGCAGAACTTGATGCAATCAGTAAATCTCTATTCATCAGTTTGCCCACTGTTAAAACGCACCTTTCAAGTATCTACCGGAAGCTAGAGTGCGATAACCGCACATCTGCAGTTGTTCGCGCGTTATCTCTAGGACTAGTTCAACTCAAGTAGTGCGCGAAAACGTTGGCCGATTACTTGCCAACTCCACTGAGTTTCCATCCAATTCCGCCCCCGTGCGCCCATCTCTTGAGCATGGGTTGGATTGGAGAGGAGTTGATCGAGGGCGCTAGCCACCTCCTGAACATCGCGGCCATCAACGACAAGTGCACTCCTTCCCTCTTGGACAGCATCAGGTGAACCCCCGGAATCTCCGGCAATGACTGGTAATCCAGAGGCGCTTGCCTCTAAGAAAACAATTCCCAATCCCTCGACTTCCAGACCGCCAAATCTCTCTCGAGTGGGAGATGCAAAAATGTCAGCGCTACGGAAGAGGCCAGGTAATTCATCGTATGGAGTACGACCAAGAAAAGTAATTGCAGAGTTCGCTCCTGATTCTTTAGCCAACTTTTCAAGTTTCTTCCGGTAATTTCCCGCCCCTGCAATCACCAAGTGAGCATGAGGATGTTTCTCTCGAATAAGCGCCATCGCCTCGATCAAAACGTCGTGACCTTTCCGTTGCACTAATCGACCCACAGATAAAATCAGCGACTTATTCGCTAAACCGTAACGCTCGAGGATCTGGTGCACCTTAGGTCCAGGATGGAACCTATCGATATCCACTCCAGGAGGCAGATGTGTCAACTTCTTCCGATCACTTTGATCTAAGGCGCGACTGATTGCTCGTTCCGTAAACGATCCAAGATAGGTGAGGTGGTCAACGTTTCTCCCAACTACTCGCAGCATATGAGAGAAGAGTGGCAATTTCGACCACCAGACTTCATGTCCATGAGTGATGGCAACCATCTTCTGCACGCCACGTTTTCGTAAAGCTGGGGCTAAGAGCCCCAAAGGAACGCTTGCGCCGAAGACAACGCTCTTGATTGAGTGAGCATGAATGGTTCCCGCTACTCGAGTGAGCAATCCCGGAGTGGGCAGAAGAATTCGTTGTCGATCTCGGACCACTATTACCTCAAGCTCATCGAAGATTTGCCGATCATAATTCTCTTGCAGCTCGATATCGCCTCGAGTCGAGGCATGCACTACCACTGTTCCTTTAGGTAGTTGCCTGATTAGTCCTTCAATAAATGTTTCGATACCACCACTTTGTGGAGGGAAATCATTTGTAACAAAAAGTATCTTTTCCACGCTATAAACGTACAGCTCCGACATACCGCATCTGATTTATTGGGGCGATTTTCACCCGATAGCCGGGGCGAGGCGCGTGGACCATCTTTCCATTCCCCACATAAATGCCAACGTGACTGATGGGGACTTTAAAAAAAACCAAGTCCCCGGGGCGAAGTTGGGAACGTGGAATCTTTTTTCCATATCTAAATTGCGCTCGCGATGAATGTGGCAGCGAAACTCCTGCCGCTGCAAAGGCGCGCATAGTCAATCCCGAACAATCCCAGGTTTGCATCCCGGCGGCACCAAATACATATCGATCTCCAATTTGTGCCAACGCATAACGAAGTGCAACACCGGCACGACCTGAGGTATTACGTAGATTCTTTGCGGTGGCACGTGATGAGGCGAGATCTTTTGCCTCCGACCGTCGTTGCGCTGCTAATAACGCTTTGCGCTCAGATGCTTTCAATGATTTGAGAATCTTCTCGGCCTCGGCAAGTTTGGCATTTGCAGCACGTGCCTGTGCCTCAAGTTTCTGTTGAGTAGCACGAACAAGCTTTGCTTTGTCGCTGACAAGCATCGTGGTCTGCCGGAGTTTTTGGGTAGCAGATTCGTAGCGACGTAACTCAACTGAGCGGCGACGAGTGAGTGAATCTAGATCTCCAGCTGATGCTAGGTATGCGGTGGGATCGGAGGAGAAGAGAAGTTGTAAGGATTGACCGAGTCCAGAGCTCTTGTATTGCTCAAGCGCGATTGAACCGAGAGATTTGCGAATCTCCTCCAACTCGCCCCGCTGTCGGGCAGCTTTCTCTTGGACTCCAGCGAGAGTTTGATTGAGTTGCGCTAGGCGAACCTTTGCCTCTTGAGCCCCTTCGGCAGCCGAAGCAGCCTGATTCTGTAAGTCGATCACGCGCGCCTGCACCTCAAGAAGGCGTGCGCTCGGGCGTGGCGCCGCCTGGCTTGGTAGGGCGCTAGCCAGTGAGGCCACCACAGCAAGGGCAAGGGCGATTAGCCCTAGGCTTGAGCGGCAGACGCGGAGGGTCGTCATGACCTCAAGGCTAACCAGCCTCACATCCGGCGCTCAACTTCAACGCCGCTCCTCTGGCAGGAAGGGCGCTATTTCCGTCAAATTCTCAGCAAATCACCCGCTCCCAGCGCTGACCTACTCTTATCGCTATGGAAGCGCCGCCTTCACTCCCCAGGGTCCTTGCCTGCCTTGTCGTGGGGTCAAATGGCGCTAGCACCCTAGGTGGAGTCAGTCGCGGTATCTCTACTGGAGAGGATCGGGCTCGCTTTCTCGCCCTCCGTCAATCCCCCGAGGTGGGGGCGCTGGTGGTGGGTTCGCGCACTGCAGAGAGTGAGCCGTATGGCAAAACTCCACGCCCACTTTTTATCTATCGTCGATCCACAGGTTTGAGTCCAGGTGCGTTCATTGATGAGATTTGCGAGGGGATAACAGGGGCGATTCTCTGTGAAGGTGGGGTCACGCTAATCCATCATCTACTCACAGATGAATCTCTCGACTCTTTTTATCTCACACGAACTCGCGCAGATGGTGACGGCCACTTTCTCGATGAGACTCTACTTCTTGCAAAAATGTCTCTCGCATCTCGTGAAGAGGTCAATGGAACAACCTTCGAGTTATACGAGCGCGCCTCCCGACTCATGGGATAGCGCTCTTTACCCTTATATATATGAGTAGGAATAGTGGCTTCATCGGTGATGTCGATGAATTGCTCAGTGAGCTTCGCGCTTTCCGTCCCCGCCCCGAGATTGAGTGTGAAGAGATTCCCGCTCCGGCAAAACTCGCCACTATTGGTTTCGCGCTCACTGCCGAATGTTTTGATGGAGATCATGAAGTAGCCAATGGACGCTTCGTCTTGCTCCATGAACCTGGGGGCCAAGAAACATGGGGTGGAGATTTACGTGCAGTTACTTTCATCAAAGCAGATATCGAACAGGAGATGGGATCAGACCCGCTCTTACCTCAAGTGGGGTGGTCATGGTTTGAAGAGTCGATATCAGGTCTTTCGGCTACCGGTTTAAGTGGCACGGTAACTCTTGCGCTTAGTTCATCATTTGGTGAACTTGCAGAGCGAGGTGCGCTCACTGAACTGGAGATTCGCGCCTCGTGGACTCCTATTGCCCAGAGCGTTCCCGAGGTGATTGATCACCTCGAACGGTGGACCGAACTACTTGCCCACTGCGCTGGCTTGCCACCCATCTCTCGCGGGGATGGCCTCTCCACAATGGTCCGACGAAGTAGCAAGAGCAAGAACAAATAAGCCATAGTTTATGGATGTGTATTGATGTGCATGGAGCCAATTGAAGAAGATCTCGAAGACGAGCAGGAGCGCATCCCTCTCCTAGCCGCACCTCGTACTCCTCTTCCTGAAATCATCCACACTCTCGAAGGAGTAAAGAGCGCAGTTTCGCAACTGCATCATGGTGAAGGTGATATCGCACTTGATGCCGAACGCGCTTCTGGATACAAGTATTCGCAGCGGGCATATTTAATTCAAATATTTCGACGTGGTGGTGGGCTCCACCTCATTGATCCCATCGCATTCTCGGGAAGTGATCCCCGTGATGTTTTTTCTGACCTCAATGATGTAATTCGCAGCTGCCAAGTGGTCATCCACGCAAGTTCGCAAGACCTGCCCTGTTTGCGTGCGGTCGGGATTGAGCCAACATCGCTCTTTGATACCGAGCTTGCCGGAAGGATTGCAGGTTTTCCTCGAGTTGGACTCGGCGCTCTCACTGAATCGTTATTAAATATTCGACTAACTAAAGAGCACTCTGCCGTGGATTGGTCACAACGACCACTCCAACATGATTGGTTGATCTATGCAGCTCTCGATGTCGATGTATTGCTCGATCTCAAAGATGAAATTGTCAGAGTCTTGCGCGAGAAGGAGAAACTCGAGTGGGCGCTCCAGGAATCAACTGCAGCTCTTAACGCTCCCCCCTCTGCTCCGCGCCGAGAGCCATGGCGTAGAACGTCAGGAATACATCAAGTAAAGAAACCAGAACAACTTGCCATCGTGCGCGAGATGTGGCGGGTGCGTGATGCGATTGCGCAGGAGCGTGATATCGCTGCTGGACGAATCCTTAATGATCGAGCGTTGGTCAATGTTGCACTCAAGCCGCCTTCGACTCTTCTGCAGGTGAAAGCATTCTCAGCTCTCAAGCGAGATGCCCATCTTTGGTGGAGCGCGCTAGAAGCAGCACGCGCGCATCCAACAGTTGCACGCCCTGCCGCCTCAGATGGACCGCCGGCACATATGCGAATCTGGAGAGAACGATCTCCCCTTGCATATGCCCGATTGACTCATGCTCGAAAAGCGCTCAGCGATTGCGCCGTCGAACTGGATCTTCCGGCAGAGAATCTCCTCTCCCCTGACACCCTCCGCCGATTTTGCTGGCAAGAGCCCCCTGAAGAAGGCCGGAGCGAATCAGATGTTGTCGACTTCCTTGCCTCCTGCGGAGCTCGCCCCTGGCAGATCTCCCATACCGCCGGACTCCTCCTCGCGATTGAGAGAGCGACTACCCCCCTTCAATTGAGCGCGGAATCAAAGGCTGAGGAGGCTGAGGGGGCTGAGGAGGGGTGAGCGATCTCTCATGAATTACGCAACAAAATAGTTGCGTAATTCCCTCCCTCTCTTTTATGGTGTTGCCATGACTGATTCAACACCTAGTGAAAACCGATATCGACACCGAAAAGGTCTTACCGCCGCGGCTCTGCTCATGCTCATGGGCGCTCTCACCTCCTGCGCTGCCACTCCTGAGGCGGAGAAATCGACCGCTCCAATCACCCTCTATTCAGGTCGGAGCGAAGAGTTGATAGCCCCGTTCATAGAGGCATTCACTGCTGAAACTGGAATTCAGGTTGAAACTCGCTTTGGCGATTCAGCTGCCCTTGCAGCTCAACTCTTAGAAGAGGGAGCTAACTCACCTGCCGATCTCTTCCTCTCACAAGATGCAGGTGCCCTCGGTGCGCTCTCGGGCGCTGAATTGCTCGCTCCCCTTGAAGGAGAAACTCTCAACCAAACTCCGAAGGAATTCATCTCGAGGGAAGAAGATTGGGTCGGCATCACCGGTCGAGCTCGAGTCTTCGCATATTCCCCCACTCGAGTGAGTTCGCTACCTGGATCAGTTGCCGATCTCGTGCGGCCAGAGTGGAAGGGAAGAGTGGGAATTGCACCCACTAACTCGTCGTTCCAAGCTTTTGTAACCGCCATGATTCAAAGTCAGGGCGAACCGGCAACACAAGAGTGGTTGGAAGCCATAATCAAAAATGAACCAAAGCTCTATGAGAAGAACAGTTTGATTGTTGAAGCAATCGATTCAGGTGAGATTGATGCAGGGTTGGTCAACCACTATTACTTATGGGAAGTAGCTTCTGAATTGGGTCGTGAAATAAAAGTACAGAATCACTTTTTCACAACCGGTGATATTGGAAACCTGCTCAATGTTTCGGGTGCTGGAATCCTGAAAAGTTCGAAGAATCAAAATGGAGCGAAGCGATTCATCGAATTCCTTCTCTCAAAAGCGATCCAAGAGAAATTCGTGAGTGACACCCATGAATTTTCACTTGAATATCCTGAACTCTCCCCTGAGGGAGTTCCGCAATGGAGCTCGATTGGCGCACCCAAAGTAGATCTATCCGAGCTAGCAGATCTTCAGAGAACCCAAAAACTTCTGCTCAAAATAGGACTGCTCTAGACCATGCTTGATACCAACGAGAAATTGCCGAGAAATCTTCGGGAATCCAACCGAGATAATCGTCCGTCGACACTTCTGCTCCTTGCGGGAGTTGTCGCGCTGGCATTCGTAGCTCTTCCCATCTTCTACCTATTTCGACTAGCCAAACGAAGCGATGTAGAGACTCTCACGCTTCTGATTTTTCGCGCTAAAACTGCTGAGATAATTTTCACAACAATCTCTCTTGCAACTTTGGTTTCACTCTTTGCCACGGTTCTTGGACTAACCCTTGCTTGGACGTTGCATAACGTGAAAATACCCCGTAATAATCTATTTCGAGCTCTCGTCATGATTCCCATCGCAATACCTAGTTACATCTATGCCTACTGCTGGCTCTCTCTAGAAGCCTTGCCTCGTGGGTACTTTTCTGCACTCATTGTTCTCACGTTGGCGACTACTCCTTACATAATCCTCGCCACTTTTTCTGCATTTTCTCGGATAGATCTGGCACAGTTAGAGGTAGCGCAGACTTTGGGTGATAATCCGCTTCGACTTTTTACGAGAGTCATCTTTCCACAGATCAGAAATACCATCCTCGCTGGTTCGCTTCTCGTTACCCTCTACGTACTCTCTGATTTTGGTGCCGTTTCACTTCTTGGCGTAGACACTCTTACTCGAGCAATTCAAAATACCTATCAAGGAAGTTATGACCGTTCCAGCGCTGCTGTCCTCGCAATAATTCTTCTCATCCTCTCTGCGCTCGTAATTTTTCGTGAAAATCTCTGGCGTAATGAGAGCTACCACACAATAACTTCATCCTCCATAACTAAGGCAGGAAAGAAGTACACACAGAGAAGAGTCCGGATCCTCGCTTCAACTCTCATTGTTGCTTACATTCTGGTCGCACTCCTACTGCCTATGTCACTACTGATTCAGCGTTTCGTTACACGCGAGAGAGCGTTAGATTTATCAAATCTATTTAATGTGACGAGTTCGACAATTGTAGTCTCAGCAATAGGTGCGGTACTTGCAATTGCAATTTCGATTCCTCTTGCTTTGTTATCGCTGACGGGATCTCGGCTGGGTAAATTTGCTGAGTGGGGCGTATTTTTGGTGCATGCTCTTCCAGGAATAGTTATGGGATTGGCACTAGTCTCTTTTGGCGCTCAATTTTCATTTATCTATCAAACTCTCATCCTCCTCGCGATTGCCTACTCGATCCTCTTCCTCGCCCGATCAGTTGGATTCATTTCTTCCTCAATCTCTCGAGTTCCCAAGAATCTGGAGGAAATCTCTTCCACTTTGGGAAAAAATAAGCGCGAGACGTTTTTTAGAGTCACTCTTCCTCTAGCTTTGCCTGGAATTCTCTCTGGAGCTTTGCTCATATTTCTCTCGGCGATGAAAGAGCTTCCGGCGACTCTGATGTTACGTCCGACTGGATTTGAAACTCTTGCAACGGAGATTTGGAGTAGCGCAAATATTTTCAGATTTAGTGAGGCAGCACCCTATGCACTGCTTTTGGTAATCTTCGCGGCAATCCCTGCTTTTTTGATTAGTCGCCCGGATAGACAAAACAGTAATCGAGGTGAGATTTCATGACGTCACTTGAACTCTCTGAGCTCTCTGTGACCTTTGGCTCGACCCCAGCTTTAAGTAGCCTTTCGCTAAATGTGAAGTCTGGGGATTTTGCGGCAATACTTGGCCCGTCTGGATGTGGGAAGACGACCCTGCTCCGCGCGATTGCTGGATTAGTTACGCCGAATTCTGGGGCAATCCGTTTTGATAAAAAATTGGTCAGCGTCTCATCGTTGGTACTTCCCGCTCATAAACGAAATGTGGGATATCTACCGCAAGAGGCTGGCCTTTTTCCACATCTCACCGTTGGCGAAAATGTTGGTTTTGGACTGAGCGCAGGCAGTAGAAAGATAAAAAATAGCGAACGAAACGAGAGAATTCGAGAGATGCTAGATCTCGTGGGGCTTATTAAGCTTATCGATCGCAAACCTCACCAGTTAAGTGGCGGTCAGCAAACACGAGTTGCTCTCGCACGTGCCTTGGCAATCCAACCTGCAATCGTTCTTCTTGATGAGCCATTCTCCAATCTCGACTACGCGCTCAGGGTGGATGTCAGCGAAGAGGTAATTGCACTTCTTAAAAAGAGTAAGACAACTTCACTCATGGTTACTCATGATCGTGAAGAGGCACTTGTATCAGCAGACATAATCGCTTTGATGAGTCATGGAACAATCGTGCAATCAGGCACTCCCCAATCCATTTATATGGGACCACAATCTGCCGAGATGGCTCAAAGCACTGGTGACATTGTGCAGATATCAGCTCAGCGACGGCCCGATGGAACTGTCGTGTCGGTTCTGCACCCCCAGCCCGCTCAATTTGATGCCCGCAGTGAATTGGGTGCGCTGCTCATTCGACCTGAAGAGATTCGTATTCACGACACCGACAAAAATGGCTCCTACCAGCGTGCGACTGTCTCGCGAGTGAAGTACTACGGACACGATGCGATGGTGGAACTCTCCCTCCCTGGAGTAGGTTCCTCCGAGCAAATTCCCCTGCTCGCCCGAGTGGCGGGACCGGTCGAGTATGCAGTAGGCGAAACGGTCTACATTGAGCACCACGGGCCGATCCGCTGGGTGTCGAAAAAGGTTACTGACCGGTAAGGTTTCTCGTATGTCTACGACTTCCACGGAATCACCACAACCATCAGTAGTTCTCATTGACGCTGTCCGCACCCCTTTTGGTAAGGCGGGAAGCCTGTATGCCGGCACTCGTGCCGACGACATCATGGTTCGCTGTATTCGAGGACTCCTGGAACGTAATGAAAAAGTTTCTCCAGAAGATATCGACGATGTCGCAATCGCTGCAGCGGCGCAAAATGGGGATCAAGGCATGAACATCGGCCGGAGCGCATCTCTCCTTGCAGGCATCCCTCAATCTGTTCCTGGATATTCAGTCGATCGCTGGTGCGCTGGTGCACTTACCTCAGTGACCACGCTCGCGGGAAGTATTGCGATGGGCGCATATGACATTGCATTAGCTGGCGGCGTCGAACATATGGGCAATCACCCGATGGGCGATCTCATGAATCCCAATCCACGTTACTTAGCAGAGAAGATGGTGGATCAAGATGCGCTCTCTATGGGCGCAACTGCGGAACGTCTCCACGACAAGTTTCCACATCTAACCAAAGAGCGTGCCGATCGTTACGCCTACAACTCACAGATGAAGACTGCTGCTGCATATCAAGCAGGAAAAATACAACGCGATTTAATTCCAGTAGCTGTTCGCTCACCAGAATTAGGTTGGGGTGTTGCTACCGTCGACGAACCACCACGACCAACCACAACGATGGAAGGTTTAGCAGGGTTAAAAACTCCATTTCGACCAGCGGGACGAGTAACACCTGGCAATGCAGCAGGGTTAAATGATGGTGCAACTGCTGCCCTTCTCATGAGCGATCGTGAAGCAACAAAACGTGGACTAACACCCAAAGCAAAGTTAGTCACCTTCGCTTTTGCTGGAGTTGCTCCCGAGATCATGGGTTACGGTCCAGTTCCGGCAACCATCAAGGCTCTCGACAAGGCGGGGCTGACCATCGATCAAATCGGCCTCTTTGAGGTAAACGAAGCCTTCTCCATTCAAGTCTTAGCCTTCTTAGATCACTTCGGTATCGCTGATGATGATCCGCGGGTAAATATCTATGGCGGTGCAATTGCCGTCGGACATCCACTCGCCTCTTCAGGAATTCGCCTCATCCTCAATCTCGCCCGTGGTTTCGAGGAGCATCCTGAGGTGCAATATGGAATTACGACGATGTGTATTGGATTAGGCATGGGTGGCACCATCATCTGGGAGAACCCGCACTTCACTGGAAAGGGTGGGAAATAATCGTGAGCGTTACCACTCCAGAAGAAGTAGTAACAAAAGCAGTAGTCCGCGAAGTAGATCTACACGCATTTGGTTTCGCAGGAAAACTTGCGCTCATCACTTTGGATAATGGATTGGATTACAACCGACCAAACACGATCGGTCCTCAAGGTTTAACCGAGCTCAATAACGCAATTGATAGCGCGCTCGCCTCTGGCGCAGATGCGATTGGCGTAACCGGAAAGCCATTTATCTTCGCAGCAGGCGCTGATCTCAGTGGAGTTGCTAGCGTCACAGATGGTGCGCAAGCGCGAGCCTTTGGGAAATTAGGACACGATGTCTTCCGTCGCTTAGGCGAGTCTGGCAAACCTACTTTCGCATTTATCAATGGGCTAGCCCTCGGTGGCGGACTAGAAATTGGTCTGCACTGTAATTACCGAACGCTTGCCAGCACCGCTTTTGTCGCCCTCCCAGAAGTATTCCTTGGATTGGTTCCAGGATGGGGCGGAGCAACGTTATTGCCGCAATTGATTGGCCCCGAAAAGGCAGCCAAGGTCATCATGGTCAATGCGCTCAACAACAACACGATGCTCAAGGCGCCTGAAGCGCTTGAACTTGGAATTGTCGATGCCGTCTATCTTCCCGCTGATTTTCTCGAGAAATCCCTAGCCTTTGCCGCAGAGGTACTCTCTGGAAAGAAGAAAATCGAACGGGCCAATTACTTAACAGATGATGGAGCCTGGCAATCAGCAGCTGAAATTGGCGGTGCGGCAAAAGCGAGAAAGTATGGTGCAGCTCCAGTTGATGCACCACGATTGGCCCTCGCGTTGATGGCGCAATCGCGAACGGCAACACGTGATTCAGGTTTTGCCGCTGAAGATGATGCGCTCAATGAGTTAGTAATGGACGATCCCTTCCGAGCATCGATATACGCCTTCAATTTGATCCAGAAGAGTAAGAAGAAAGTGGAAGGTGCACCAAAGCCAGCCCTCGCCAGAAAGGTCACTCGCGTGGGTGTTGTTGGTGCAGGCTTGATGGCCTCTCAGTTGGCGCTATTGATTCTGCGCAACCTCAAAGTTCCAGTTCATATCACCGATCTTGATCAAGCTCGTGTCGATAAGGGCTTAGCCTGGATCCATAATGAACTCGATACCTTGGTCTCCAAGAAACGAATGCGAGCTGAAGAGGCAGGCTGGCTAAAAAATATTCTCACCGGTAGCACTAGTAACAAGGATTTTGCTCCATGTGATTTCATCATTGAAGCAGTCTTCGAAGAGATGGAGATCAAACGTAAGCTCTTCAGCGAACTTGAGACGATCATCTCCCCTGAGTGCATCCTGGCCACAAATACCTCGTCATTATCGGTATCGAAGATGTCAGATCACTTGAAGAATCCCGAGCGAGTCATCGGATTCCACTTCTTTAATCCTGTCGCTGTGATGCCACTTCTCGAAATTGCACGGACGCCACATACCGACGATGCAACTACTGCCACTGCGGTCGTTATCGGCAAGGAACTTAAGAAGACTATGGTCATCGTAAAAGATGCACCTGCCTTTGTCGTCAATCGCCTTCTCATGCGCTTTATGGGAGAGATCACGGACGCACTAGATGAAGGCACCTCGCCTGAAGTTGCCGACAGTGCGATGACGCCTCTGGGATTGCCGATGAGTTCCTTTGAACTTCTCGGGCTAGTTGGCCCCGGGGTGGCGCTCCACGTTGCGCAAACTCTCAATGCAACGCTGGGAGATCGTTACCGAGTCAGCCCAACTATCGAACGCCTTGTAAAAAATGGGGTCCGAACCTTCTACAACAAAGATGAGAAGGGCAACCTCGTCATTAACCCTGACGCCGCTGCATGTATCGAGAAGGGCAGTAAGCCCTCGAGCGCCGATGAGGTCCGCACTCGTGCGCTTACCGCTCTTGCTCAAGAGGCGCGAATGATGCTCGATGAAGGTGTGGTTGCAACTCCGGCCGAAATCGATCTCTGCATGTTGCTGGGGACAGGATGGCCGTTACACCTCGGCGGAATCTTGCCTTACCTCGACCGAACTGGAATTAGCGAGAGCGCGACTGGTCAGCGTTTTCATCCGAAGGGCGTTGCATCCCTTCCATAAGGGGTAACTCACCGGTTGAACGGAGCTCGACTAGGCTCCGCGCAATTTGCTGCCCGGTAATTCCAAGATCGTGAAGAATTTCGGCGCGCTTTGAATGTTCAATGAAGGTGAGTGGAATTCCAATCGAATGAACCGGAATATCTACTGCAGCATCGCGCAAGCTCTCACTCATAGCGCTCCCAATTCCGCCATGACGGATGCCATCCTCAATCACCACAACGTGGGAGTAGCGCTGGGCCATAGTGATGAGCGCTGGTGATAGCGGTTTAACCCATCGTGGATCGATGACGCTTACGCCCACCCCTTCGCGATATGCCTGTGCGGCCGCTTCGACTGCAATGGCTGCCATCGCACCAATGCTCACTACCAAAATATCTGCGCTCTCACCACGGTAGAGCACATCGAGCCCATCGCGCCGCTCAAATGCCGGGATATCTGCTCCGACGCTACCTTTGGGGAAACGGATAGCTGATGGTTGATCGGTAATAGCGAGTGATTCACGGAGCAACTCTTGTAAACGTGCACCATCGCGAGGTGCTCCCACTTTCAGATTGGGAACTATGCCAGTGAGCGCAAGATCCCACATGCCATGATGCGAAGGGCCATCATCACCGGTAATTCCCGATCGATCGAGTACGAAGGTAACCGGCGCTTTATGGAGCGAGACATCAAGAAGTAATTGGTCGAAGGCGCGATTAAGGAAGGTCGAGTAGAGCGCGACAACAGGGCGCAATCCGCCGTATGCCATACCTGCGGCGCTGGCAACTGCATGTTGTTCTGCAATTCCAACATCAAATGTCCGCTCGGGAAAGTGCTCTGCAAACTTATCTAGGCCGGTTGGACCAAGCATCGCCGCTGTAATGGCAACTACATCGCTCCGCTCTTTGCCAATTGCGACCAACTCGCCAGCGAAGATTGAGGTCCAGGTTTTGCCGGTAGTCGAGAGTGATTCGCCCGTCTCAGGATCTACTGGACCAACTGCATGGAATTTCTCAGCCTCATCTTCAATGGCGGGAGCAAAACCTCGCCCCTTTTCGGTAATTGCATGCACAATGACCGGACCGCCAAAATCTTTCGCCGCTTTAAGGATGTTCTCCATCGCTTCGATGTCATGGCCATCTACTGGCCCTAAATATTTCAAGCCAAGATCCTCGAACATCCCTTGTGGCGCAATGATGTCTTTGATCCCTTTCTTCATTCCATGCAAAGTTTCAAAGATTGGCTGTCCAACTACCGGTGTCTTCTCGAGAACGTTCTTTCCCCACTCTAAAAATCTTTCGTAACCCTTTGTGGCACGAAGGGTGGTGAGATAGTTGGAGATACCGCCGATTGTTGGGCTATAGGAGCGCTCGTTATCGTTAACAAGGATCACTAGAGAGCGATCTTTGGTTGCAGCGATGTTATTGAGCGCCTCCCAGGCCATTCCCCCGGTGAGGGCGCCATCGCCCACTACAACTACCACGGTGCGATCGGAGATTTGTTGTAAGGCAAAGGCACGCGAGATGCCATCGCCCCACGAGAGGGCGGTCGAGGCATGTGAATTCTCGATGACATCATGTTCGCTCTCGCGACGATTGGGATAACCGGCAGTTCCGCCACGTTGACGAAGTTTGCTAAAGCCTTCCCCT
>VGAL01000005.1 GCA_016870715.1 Actinomycetota bacterium
GTTTGGCACCTCGATGTCGGCTCGTCGCATCCTGGGGCTGGAGTAGGTCCCAAGGGTTGGGCTGTTCGCCCATTAAAGCGGCACGCGAGCTGGGTTCAGAACGTCGTGAGACAGTTCGGTCCCTATCTTCTTTGCGCGTAGGAAACTTGAGAAATGCTGTCCCTAGTACGAGAGGACCGGGACGGACGAACCTCTGGTGTGTCGGTTGTTCCGCCAGGAGCACGGCCGATTAGCTATGTTCGGAAGTGATAACCGCTGAAAGCATCTAAGCGGGAAGCACGTTTCAAGATGAGGTTTCCCACTGGTTTACCAGGTAAGGCCCCCAGCTAGACGACTGGGTTGATAGGTCGGATGTGGAAGCGAAGTAATTCGTGGAGCTGACCGATACTAATAGGCCGAGGATTTAACACATAATATTTTGTTCGCGTCCACTGTGCGGTTCCCGAGATACGGTTGATATCTCAATAGCGTTTCGGCGGTCATAGCGAGAGGGAAACACCCGGTCCCATTCCGAACCCGGAAGTTAAGCCTCTCAGCGTCGATGGTACTGCACGGGTGACCTTGTGGGAGAGTAGAACGCCGCCGGACTTAAATTCGAGAGAGGGATGTAGTTTCATACTGCATCCCTTTTTCATTTGTATAGAGCGCAAGAAGAGTAAGAGGAGCATCGATCATGGATAAATCATCACGATCTGATCGTGCGCGCGATTCGCGCTCCTCCTTGGGAAAAGGGATGGGAAAAGGGAGTGGAAAGCGGGCAGGTGGCTTAAAAAAAAGAACGGGCGCATCGAGTTCCTCACGTAAGCCAGGCTCTAATCGACCTAAGAGAGTAGAGAATCAAAAAAGAGAAGAACCCCGTCGTCTTGAACCAGAAATCCCACAAGATATCTATAGAGAAGAGATAGATAAACAACTCCTTCACGAACTCTCTTCACTTGCATCCGATAATGCAGAGCAGACTGCACGACACTTATTGGCATTGGTCTATTTCATGCCGGAAGATCCCGAGAGAGCCTACGCACATGGAGTTGCTGCATCAGCACGGGCAGCACGAGTGGGTCGAGTACGAGAATTAGCAGGGATTGCTGCATATAACGCAGGTAAATTCGATGTTGCCCTTCGCGAATTGAAAACAGCTTTTCGAATTACCGGAGATCCTTCAATGTGGCCGATGATCTGTGATGCACAACGAGGTTTAGGTGAGCCTCTTAAAGCTATTGAGTTAACAAAGGCTCCTGAAGCAAAGAAATTGGATAAAGATGGACAGGTAGAACTTCGGATTGTTCTCAGCGGCGCACGTAGAGACCTTGGAGAGTTTGGTGCCGCGCTCACAGCATTGGAGTGCAAAGAGCTTGGCGAAAAGAATCCCATCTGGTCTGCCCGGTTACGTTATGCATATGCAGATGTGCTCGAAGTGTTGGGTCGAATCGATGAAGCGGCAGAATGGTTTGAAAAGGCAGCCGCAGTCGATATCAATCAAGAGACTGATGCGCGCGAACGATCACTAGCACTTAAGAAAGAATAATTCTTTTCCACGTAAGCGACAGAACCTGTCACACCTCATCTTCACACTTGCTTCCACTGCATTTTTAGCAGTGTGGAATTGATTGAAGGAGAGCACATGACTGTGAAGAGCGCCAAGAACACCAACTCATCCCTTAGGGGCTATAACCAAGTACGCCTGGTCGGGGTGATCGCATCTGCAACTACTTCGCGAGAAGGGGTCTTTGCCAGACGATTGGAGATTCCTCAATCTGGCGCGCGAGAGATTTTTGAGTTGGAGTGCGAAAAAGAGGAAATTATTGAGGCTTTTCGTTCGATGAAAGTCAGAGAGTGGGTGGAGGTGCGAGGGCGAATCCGCCGAAGGTTCTGGCGAGCAGGTGGAGCTCTCGCATCGCGTACCTATATTGAGGTCACCAGCATCTCTCCACGATAGGCAAGGAGCGCTGCCCGCCCGGCTCCGGTGGCGAGAAAGCGGTAGCGTTAGCCAACCCTAGTGAATGGAGCGGTCATGGCAGGTAGCACTGACCTTATTGGCGCTTTTCGTGCATATGCTCAGAAGGCGCTCGGTAATGATTTCAATCCAGAGAAAGCGGCCGCAGCGCTTAACTCGTGGGTTAAGGAGAGTGGCGATGCCTTGAAGATTCGCATCGAACGCGAGACAGAGCGAGCGGTGAAGAAGCTCGGGCTTGCTAAAGAGAGTGATCTTCATGCCCTGCAAGAAGAGATTTCAGATTTGCGAAATCAATTGGGTTTAAAGAAAAAGAGCGCCGCCAAGAAGCCCGCTACCCGGCGAGGTAAATCTGCTACCAAAAAATCTGCTACCAAGAAAGCAGCCAGCAAGAGAAGTGCCCAAAAGAGCCTCCAGAAAAAAGCAAAAAAGACAAAAAAGAAGAGTAAGGGTTAGTGATGAGCGGAGAACTTCCTGAGTCCATTACTTCGATGAGAGAGAAGATTGCCGCGCTCTCTGAAAAAGAGGTAAGCGAACATGTTCTGGCGTACGAGGAAATCCATAGTGATCTGCAGCGAGCGCTTTCGGAGATTGAAGGTCTCTAGATAATGGTGCGTTCGCGACTTGATGCAGAGTTGGTTCGACGTGGTTTGGCGCGTTCGCGCGAAGCGGCAACCGATCTCATCGAGGCACGCGTAGTTTTAGTGGCGGGTATACCTGCAACCAAACCTGCTACCCAAGTAGATGCTGAGACTTCGATCGCGATTGCTGAAGATAGAGATGAATTTGTCTCTCGAGGTGGCCATAAACTTGCGGGAGCTCTCTCAGTCTTCTCGGAAGTGAAGGTCGAGGGTAAGCGAGCGTTGGATGCTGGCGCCTCTACCGGAGGTTTTACTGATGTCCTCCTTCGAAATGGGGCACGTCAGGTTATTGCAGTCGATGTGGGATATGGTCAATTGGCATGGGAGCTACGACAAGATTCCCGGGTAACAGTTCTTGATCGAACTAACGTTCGCCATCTCACTCTTGAGCAGGTGGGGGCTCCTGTCGATTTGGTTGTCGCTGATCTCTCCTTCATCTCCCTAACGCTCGTACTTCCCGCACTTGTCGCGGTAACAGATAGCGATGCGGATTTCCTTGTGATGGTGAAACCACAATTTGAAGTTGGGCGTGAGAAGTTGGGCGCAGGGGGAGTGGTTCGTGATCCTGTCTTGCGTTTATCGGCTATCGAAGAGGTTGCCCGGGCCGCTTGGGAGATGGGCCTTGGGGTAGTTGGGGTTACTGCAAGTCCACTGCCTGGACCATCGGGAAATGTTGAGTATTTCCTCTGGCTACACAGGGGCGCTCCAGAGCTCACCCGCGAACGTGCAGCGTTGGCAATCACAGAGGGTCCGCAATGAACGAGAACACAGAACGGCGAGTACTTATGCTCCTTCACCCCAAGCGAGAGAGCGCACTTACAACTGCCCTTGAAATCGCCAGAGGCCTATCAAGTGCGGGAATTTCTGTGGAACATCACCTCAGCAGCGATGGAAGTGGCGTCCCTGAAATTGCTCGCTATTCGGGACGTCCCATCAAAGAGTTTGAACTTATCCTGGTTCTTGGCGGCGATGGCACCATGCTTCGCAGCGCCGAGATGAGTTATGGAAGCACCATTCCGATTTTGGGGATCAATATTGGTCATATGGGTTTTCTTGCGGAAGTAGAACGCCCTTCCAATGCAGAAGTTGTGCGCGCGATAATCTCGAGAGATTTCGTTTTTGAAGAGCGGATGAGTATCTCCTATGAAATCGAACGACATGGGGCGATAGTCGATTCAGGCTGGGCGCTCAATGAGATCGTTATTGAGAAAGAGTCTTCTCAAATGGTGGAACTCTTCGTTTTCGTGGACCAGAGACCTCTCTCATTATGGAATTGTGATGGCGTTCTCTGCGCCACGCCCACCGGTTCAACTGCCTATGCTTTTTCTGCCGGGGGGCCTGTGGTCTGGCCAGACGTTGATGCTCTGGTTTTACTCCCGTTGGCAGCCCATGCGCTATTTGCCAAACCCATGGTCCTCTCGCCTCGAAGTGAAATTTCAATCTCGGTTCGCTCCGAAAACGCCACGTTAAGTGCTGATGGTTTTCGACATAAGTCCTTACTGAAAGAGGATTTAATAACGATCACTCGAGATCAACATACCTTTACTCTCGCCCGAATGAATAACGCACCATTTACCAATCGCCTGGTTGCTAAATTTCAATTGCCAGTTGCTGGGTGGCGTGGAGAGTGAGTAGTGGCGCTCTCATAGATGTGGAAATTTCCGCACTGGGAGTTATTGAACGCGCTCACTTTTCACCTGGCCCGGGTTTGACGGTAATCACAGGAGAAACAGGCGCTGGAAAAACGATGATTCTCTCTGCACTTTCGCTCTTAACCGGCGCTCGGGCGGATGCAACTGTCGTACGAACTGGAAGCGAGCGCGCCCACATTGTTGGGCGATTCGCAGTCGATGCTCATGTTGCAGAGCGGGTATCCGAGTTGGGCGGAGAGGTGGAGTCTGGTGAAGTGCTTCTATCGCGCACAGTGACCAGTGAAGGAAAGAGTCGCGCCAATGTGGGTGGAAGTTCTACGACGATCTCAACATTGAGCGATATTGGCGCGGAGTTGCTCTCCATCCATGGACAGAGCGCTAATTTCACGCTCCTTAAGGCTCATCGCGCACGGGAGATTCTCGATCGTTATGGCGCAAAGCCACTTGCAGATCACTTAGAGCGTTATAGAGCGCTCTTTCTCCGCTATCGCGAAGTGGTTGAGAGCATCAAATCTTTGGAAGAATTACGAAGCACTCGAGAACGAGAATTGGAACGGATAACTACATTTCTTACCGATTTTGATCGTGTCAAACCTTTAGCGAACGAGTCTGCACTATTGAAGGAACGTATCCTCGCTCTTGAGAATGTGGATGCCACTCGTAGCGCTCTTGCGAGCGCCTTAAATATTCTGGCCGACGATGAGTCAAGCATTTCTGGCCAATTAGCGCTGACAAAACGAGCACTGGACGCCCTTAATGATGGAACTACTGTTACTCAAGCGAACCAGGGGTTGATTCGTGAAATTTCGATACTCGTAAACGAGCTCTCCTCATCATTACGGCGTCAAGAGGAGGATCTCGATGTTGAGCCAGGAGCGCTTGAAGAGATGCACTCGCGTCGCGCGGAGGTCGTTACCTTAATCAAAAGATATGGACAATCGGGGTTAGATGACCCAGAGAGCGCTCTCATCGACGAGGCCAAACGGTCACGGCTTCTCTTTGGTCAATTGCAAGAGGGTGATCAAGGTATTGCCGCACTTGAGAGTGAGCGCCAAGAGTGCGCTAAGAAACTTCTTGACTCCGCAAAAGAATTATCTCGCGTGCGCCAAGAGTATGCCCAGAAATGTGAAGAAGAGATCTCGGTGGAGTTGTCGCAATTGGCGATGCCTGCAGCGCGAATATCCATACTTGTGGAGAACATCTCTGAAGGTTTGGCGGTAAATGACGGGGCGCGCACTCGTCTTTGTTCACCACTTGGCTGTGATGAAGTAACTTTTTTACTCACTCCTCACCTTGGTGCGCAACCATTACCAATCAATAAAGGCGCAAGCGGTGGCGAACTTTCCAGAATCATGTTGGCAATCGAGGTAGTACTCGCTGGTCGCTCCACCATCCCCACCTATATTTTCGATGAGGTAGATGCGGGAGTGGGTGGGAAGGCAGCGGTCGAGGTCGGCAGGAGGCTGGCGCGATTAGCTCAACATGCTCAAGTTCTTGTCGTGACCCACTTGCCACAGGTTGCTGCGTGGGCCGATACCCATTACTCCATCAGAAAAGAGTCCTCAGAGAGTGTCACCAGTAGCGATCTCACGTTGCTGGAGGGGAGTGATCGAACCAACGAATTGGCTCGGATGATGGCAGGTCGCGAGGAGTCGCCATTGGCCCGAGAGCATGCCGAAGAGCTACTCGCTTTCGTTGCCGCAGAGCAGAAGAGAGTGGGAGGAGCGGGAAGAGTGGGAGGAGCGGGAAGAGTGGGAGGAGGGAGTAAACGCGCCTGAATTTCCGGCAAATTACCTGAAGTCGACCAGCACCCAATAGACTGGTCTTCCATGATGGCTTCGGTTCATATCACCAAGCATATTTTCGTAACCGGTGGCGTCGCCTCCTCATTAGGTAAAGGGTTAACTGCCTCCTCTTTAGGTCGCCTTCTTCGGGCGCGTGGCTTACGAGTCACTATGCAGAAACTCGATCCTTATCTCAATGTCGATCCCGGAACGATGAATCCTTTTCAGCATGGCGAAGTCTTTGTCACTGACGATGGCGCGGAAACTGATTTGGATATCGGTCATTACGAACGCTTTCTTGATGTGGACCTCGTTGGCTCTTCCAATGTAACAACAGGTCAAATCTATTCACGAGTTATCTCTCGGGAGCGGCGTGGCGAATATCTGGGGGATACCGTCCAAGTAATTCCACACATCACCAACGAAATTAAAGAACGAATGCGCGCTGGAGCGGCTCCGGCAATCGATGTCATCATCACGGAGATTGGTGGCACGGTCGGGGATATCGAGTCGTTGCCATTTCTCGAAGCTGCCCGCCAAGTTCGCCAAGATCTAGGTCGTGAGCATGTCTTCTTTCTCCACGTCTCACTCGTTCCCTACATCGGCCCTTCGGGAGAATTAAAAACTAAACCGACTCAACATAGCGTTGTAGCTCTGCGCAGTATCGGCATCCAGCCGGATGCGATTGTTCTCCGTTCCGATCGGGATATCCCTGATGGGGTAAAGCGAAAAATCTCTTTGATGTGTGATGTTGATACTGAAGCTTGCGTCGCCGCCTCAGATGCGCCATCAATTTACGACATTCCCAAGGTGCTTCATCGAGAGGGTCTTGATGCTTACGTCGTCAGACGTCTAGGCATGCCATTTAGGGATGTCGATTGGAGTGATTGGGATCGATTACTCAGTCGCGTTCACCACCCACAACATGTAGTGAATGTTGCCCTTGTCGGAAAGTACGTCGACTTACCTGATGCATATCTCTCAGTAACAGAGGCTCTCCGAGCAGGTGGATTTGCCCATTCCGCGAAGGTGAATATCAAATGGGTGGCTAGCGATTCATGTGATACTCCAGAGCGCGCTGCGAAAGAGTTGGCTGGCATCGATGCAATCTGCGTCCCCGGTGGCTTTGGAATCAGAGGTTTAGAGGGGAAAATCGGTGCGCTTACCTACGCGCGTGAAAATAAAATTCCTACCCTCGGTCTCTGTTTGGGATTGCAATGTATGGTGATTGAAGGAGCGCGAAATCTTGCGGGAATGAAGGGCGCTAATTCCGCGGAATTCGATGAAAAATGCGAATTTCCTGTTATTGCCACTATGGCTTCACAAGAAGATGTCATTCGTGGCGAACGGGATATGGGTGGAACGATGCGCCTGGGGCTTTACCCCGCACATCTTCGTGCAGGTTCAATCGTTGCAAAACTTTACGGAGCCGAGGTGATCGAGGAACGCCACCGTCATCGTTACGAGGTCAATAACAAGTATCGAGGTGATCTTGAGAAATCAGGGTTGCTCTTCTCCGGCCTCTCTCCTGATGGTCATTTGGTGGAATTTGTAGAGTTGCCTGAGAGCGTCCATCCTTTTTATGTGGGCACTCAAGCGCATCCAGAGTTCAAAAGTCGCCCCACAAGGCCACATCCGCTCTTTGCTGGTTTGATAGGAGCAGCGCTTGCGGTACGTGCCGGCGCTTCGGCAGCATAAATAGATTGGCGTTGTTCTGATGATTATTGGTCTGCCTAAAGAGGTAAAAGCTCAAGAATTTAGAGTGGCCCTCACTCCTAATGGCGCCGCCGAGTTAGTGAAAAACGGGCACGGGGTAGTTGTTGAAAAGAGCGCCGGAGTGGGTGCGGGTTTCTCAGATGATGATTACAGAAATGCCGGCTCACGGATTCTCGATAGTGCGGCAGAGGTGTGGGGTAGTGGCGAAATCATCGTTAAAGTGAAAGAACCATTGCCTTCGGAGTTTCCATTAATGCGGAAAGAGCAATTACTTTTTACATATCTTCATCTTGCCGCTTCCCGAAGTTGTACCGATGGTTTGTTGCAGAGCGGAATCACCAGCATCGCATATGAAACTGTCACCGTTAATGGCCAACTTCCGCTACTTACGCCTATGAGTGAAGTAGCGGGACGACTTGCGCCACAGGTAGGCGCATACGCGTTGCAGAAAGCCTCCGGAGGTAGCGGAGTACTTCTTGGTGGTGTACCCGGAGTGCGACCTGGTCGAGTGCTAGTACTTGGCGGTGGCGTTGCCGGAACAGAGGCGGCGCGAATTGCTCATGGGATGGGCGCGCATGTTCAGATTGTTGATAGAAATATTGCGCGGCTGAAAGAGTTGGAAGAGATCTTTGCCGGCAATATCGAGACTATCTATTCGACAAGCGGCGCGATAGCCGAATTAGCAGTTGAAGCAGATTTAGTAATTGGAGCGGTTTTAATCCGAGGGGATAAGGCGCCTAAACTGATCTCTAATTCCCTGGTAGCGAAGATGAAACCTGGGAGCGTCTTGGTGGATATCGCTATCGATCAGGGTGGATGTTTCGAGGATTCCAAGCCCACTACCCACGCCGAACCAACCTATCCGGTCCATGAGAGCCTCTTTTACTGTGTTGCAAATATGCCCGGAGCAGTGCCTCGGACATCAACTCTTGCGCTTACCAACGCGACCTTGCCTTACCTTTTGCAGTTGGCAAATCTGGGTTGGCAAGAAGCGGTGAAGCAGAGCCCTGCGCTTCAAGCAGGTTTGGCTACCCATGATGGCGCGCTTTACTCCCCAGAAGTTGGACATGCGCTTGGTCTGCCCGTTCGAGATATCCATGAACTTACCTCCTGATGTTGAGGTATTTCTCGATCACCTGACGGTTGAGCGTGGACTCTCTCGAAATACTTTGCTCGCCTATCGCCGTGATATCACTCGCTATTTCGAGTTCCTCGAAGGACGCGGAAAAGAAATTGCAGAAGCACGTGAGAGCGATATCGAGGATTTTCTCAGCTATCTTCGAAGCGGGGATGGTGAACACTCACCGCTATCGGTCTCATCATCGGCGCGATTGATCATCGCGCTCCGAGGTTTCCATAAGTTTTACGCTCGAGAACACGCTCAGGTAGACCCAGCAGCGCAGGTTCGTCCGCCAACGCCGGGAAGGCGTTTGCCGAAAGCCCTTACTGTCGCGGAAATAGAGGCAATGATTACCGGAGCGGGAGATGGTTCTACCGCCCAATCGTTACGGGATCGCGCCCTCATTGAATTGCTCTATGCAACGGGAGCTCGAGTGAGCGAGATTGTGAATCTAGAAATAGATCAGATAAGAAAACCACTGACCTCGCTCCGACTCTTTGGTAAGGGCGGTAAAGAGCGAGTTGTTCCTGTGGGCACTTTTGCAGGGGAAGCAGTAGATGCCTACGCAGTTCGTGGTCGTCCTGCACTACTGGCGGGAAAAAGTGAACGGAAGTTTTTCTTGAATATGCGAGGCGGTGGGTTATCGCGACAGAGCGCATGGGAAATCGTGCGGAGCGCAGCAATCAAAGGTGGCGTAACAACCGAACTGAGTCCGCACTCCCTGCGACATTCATTTGCCACGCACTTGCTCGACGGTGGGGCTGATATTCGTACCGTGCAGGAACTGCTCGGCCACGCGAGCGTAGCAACGACGCAGATCTATACCTTGGTAACAATTGACCGGTTGCGCGAGGCATACCTACTCGCCCATCCACGAGCCAAGTAAGGGCGCTACCTAAACCCAGGGTTCATAGTTGCCTCGCTCAGGAATTGACCTCTAGGCTCCCGCTACCCAAAAGAGAGGTTTCTCGCTTGAGTGCTAAATCGACAAAAGCCGCCCGCATTGAAGATGATGTCGTTTCAGTGCACGAGCTGATGAAAGGTCGTTCAAAGAGTATCCCCGTAGCCAAGAAGATTGATCCCAAGGGGAAGCATGGTCCTGCGAAGACCATTGCAGTGGTAAACCAAAAAGGTGGCGTTGGAAAAACGACGACAACCATCAGTCTGGGAGCGTGTTTGGCTGAACTGGGACGGAAGGTTTTATTGGTGGATTTTGATCCACAAGGTTCGCTCTCCATCGGCCTGGGAGTAGTGACCGACGAGTTAGAAAGCTCTATCTACAACCTTTTAATGGATCGCAATGCACAGGTTGATGATGTTCTTCTCAAAACGAGCGTCCCTGGCATGGATCTGATCCCCAGCGACATCATGCTCTCTGGCGCCGAAATTGGCTTGGTCAACGAGGTTGCAAGAGAGCAGACATTGAAGCGGATTCTGGCCACGGTTGCACCCGATTACGACGTGATACTTATCGATTGTCAGCCCTCCTTGGGCCTGCTCACGGTGAATGCATTGACCGCTGCAGATCTGGTTCTCGTACCTCTGCAATGTGAGTATTTCGCGTTACGTGGCTTTAAGTTACTGAAGGAAATTACCTCCAAAATTCAAGAGCGCCTCAATCCTGACCTGAAAATCATTGGGATCGTGGCCACGATGTTTGAACGGACGGCACATAGCAAAGAGGTGCTCTCTCGGATTTATGAAGCCTTTCCAGAGCAAGTGTTCGACACAGTTATCTCGAAAACAGTTCGATTTAATGAAACGACGGCCGCTGGTGAGCCAATCACCAATTACGCATCATCTTCGACGGGGGCAGCCGCTTACCGTCGACTAGCACGGGAAGTTATTGCCCGAGGAGGAACAACATGAGTCGACGAGTGAGCCTGCCAGGAGCCGAAGAACTTTTTCGGACCACATCTGCAACGCTGTCAGCAGTTCCGGCGGCAGTGCCGGAGCGCGAGGGAGAGAGCAAGGCACCAAATTCTGCCCCGCCCCGAGCTGAGAAACCTGCCCCAGTTCGCACAACTGCGCGACGACGAGTCTCTCGAAGCACAAGCGCGCCGTCAGGACGTGAACGGCACGAGGAGAAGATAACTGTCTATCTCTCACCAGAAGAACTCTTTGATTTGGAACAGGCGCGCTTAACGCTCCGCGGAGATATGGGGTTGGCGGTCGACCGAGGACGGATTGTTCGTGAAGCGGTCGCGGTAATTGTGGCCGATCTCGAGGCTAAAGGAGAGTCGAGCATCCTGGCTCGCAGACTCCGCGGACAGTAATCCGATAACGTGTCCATGTGATTGGCACTCAAGACGATAAAGGGGGAGCTCCTCATAGCGAGGAGCGAATTCCTGGATTTTCCGTCCGTTTAACTAATTTTGAAGGGCCTTTTGACCTCCTTCTCCAATTAATCGCCCGCCACAAAATGGATGTCACCGAGGTGGCATTGAGCGTGGTCACCGATGAGTACATCTCCCACATTAAGGCGATGGAAGGGCAGTGGCGCTTAGATGAGGCGACTGAGTTTTTGGTAGTGGCAGCGACCTTGCTCGACCTGAAAGCCGCGAGAATGCTCCCAACAGGAGAGGTTGATGACGAGGAGGATTTAGCCCTCTTGGAAGCTCGGGACCTTCTCTTTGCTCGCTTGCTCCAGTACAAGGCTTATAAGGAGATTGCAGCAACTTTCCAGGAGTGGATTGAGAGCGAAACAAAGCGTCACCCCCGAATGGTGGCGTTAGACCCCAAATTGGCCGCGCTCCTTCCTGAAGTCCTCATCGGGGTTGGCGCAGAACGGTTCGCGCTCATCGCAACCCGAGCCCTCACCCCAAAAACCCCACCAGTTTTCAGTATTTCGCACCTTCACAGCCCGGCGGTGAGCGTTCGCGAAGAGGCGCAGCATGTGGTCGCGCACCTTCGGAGAGTGGGGACCGCTACCTTCCGCGCCCTAACGGCAGATGCCGAGCACACCCTGGTGGTTGTTGCTCGATTTCTTGCCCTCTTGGAGTTGTATAAAGAAGGGGTCCTTCATTTTGCTCAGGTAACACCCCTAGGCGATCTCCAGATACGCTGGATTGGCAGCGCCGAGGGAGAGGTTGCTGTCACCGATGAATTTGATCTCCCGCCCGTGCTCGAAGAGCGCGTCGAGAATCCTGCAGAACGAGAGGGCTTGTAAGACGATGGCAGATCGAACGATTGAACGCTCACTGGAGGCCATTTTGATGGTGGTCGATGAGCCAGTGACGGAGCTACTTCTTGCTCAAGTGCTTGAGGTACCTACCGATGAAATTCGCGCTCGCCTGCACGCCCTTGCGGAAAGTTACAGCTCCGAAGAGCGAGGTTTTGAATTGCGAGAGGTGGCAGGAGGGTGGCGTTTTTATAGCCATCCGGAGGCATCCAGCGCCGTTGAACGCTTTGTCTTGGAAGGACAGCAAGCGAAACTCACTCAAGCGGCTTTAGAGACCTTGGCGGTTATTGCCTACCGACAGCCCGTCTCCCGAGCTCGCGTCTCCGCAATTCGTGGTGTAAATGTGGAAGCGGTAATGAAGACGTTAGTCAATCGAGGGTTGGTGGAAGAGGCTGGGATCGAAGGAGAATCTGGTGCGATCTTGTATCAAACGACCGGGTACTTCCTAGAGCGATTGGGGATAGCCTCCCTTGCCGACCTTCCAGAGATTGCACCACATCTACCAAATATCGATGCCTTGGATTCGGTCCTCGATACCCTCACTGATTAGACCCTGATTAGACCCGGTCCCAACGGGACCTCTAGGCTCTTCTGTCATGGAGATACGACTACAGAAGGTGCTCGCTGATGCGGGGGTCGCAAGCCGTCGCAAAGCTGAAGAGATGATTCTCGATGGCCGAGTAGTTGTTGATGGAAAGGTTATTCGCACTCTCGGAGTGAAAGTGGATCCAGAAAAGTCTAAAGTTGTAGTTGATGGTGAAGCAATAAACCAAGTAAAAACCAAGATTTATCTTGCACTCAATAAACCCAGGGGCATTTTATCCACCCTCTCAGACCCTGAGAATAGGCCGCATTTGGGTGATCTCTTACGAGATAGACAGGAGAGACTCTTCCATGTCGGTCGCTTGGACAAGGAATCTGAAGGGTTGCTGCTGTTGACCAATGATGGGGATTTGGCTCATCGCGCCACCCATCCTTCCTTCTCGTTACCTAAGAATTATCTGATGGAGTTGAAGGGCAATGTCAGCAAGGAAGTGGCCGAAGCTTTTCGCCAAGGAATAGAGCTCGAGGATGGAATGGCAAAAGTCGACAAATTAACTGTTCTGCCAGGGCAGGCGGGTAGGACCCTTTTCGACGTGGTGATCCATGATGGTCGAAATCAGATTTTGCGGAGAATGGCCGGAGCAAAAGAGTTGGTTGTCGAACGCCTCATTCGAATCGGAATGGGTCCGCTGAAATTAGGGGAGCTAACCCCTGGGAAGTGGCGCGAGATCAAAGGCGCCGAATTGGTTTCCTTACAAAAGGCTTTATCGCTTTATAAATAACATAATTCGAGAAGCATCGAAAGTGTATTTATCGACAGAAATCAAGATGGCAGAACCCAAATAATCGATAAAACTATATTTAAGATGCTCTGACCTGCTAACACCTGTCTCAATTTATCGATTAAGGGGTTTTGAGGCAAGACGGAATTCGCATAATAGTTGACAAATATATAAATATATATTGCAAGGTTACTTATATATATTAAACTATATATTAATAAATTAATCAAAAGGTAATTCTAAGGAAGTTACTCCTGACTTGATTTTCGGCTTTTCCCGTAGACTAGGGGAATGAGTGTGCGAGCAGTCCGGGGAGCGGTACAGCTCTCAGCCGACGATCGAGATGAGATGCATCGTGAGGTTGCAGCGCTCTTGGCGGAGGTGCTTGAAGCTAATTCCCTATCGCTCGATTCCGTGATTTCTGCGTTCTTTACCGTTACCCCAGATTTGGTCAGCGATTTTCCTGCCGCGGCCGCCCGATTGGCGGGCTGGGTAGGGATTCCCCTGATGTGTGCGGTAGAAATTGCCGTCCCCGGCTCCCTCCCTCGGGTTGTGCGGGCGATGATTCATGTCGAAACCACTCTAGAACGTAGCCAAATAAGCCATATCTATCGCGGCGGCGCTCGCGCTCTCCGCCCCGATCTCGCGCCATGAGCGAAAAATGGCTAGTTGAGGTCATTGGGGGAGGCCTCATTGGCACCTCAATAGCCTTGAAAATCGCCAATCATGGCGGGAAAGTGCGTATCAAAGACGCCAATCCCGGTCATCAAAGAGTCGCAAATGGGCTTATTGGAGAGGCGCTCCTCGCCTCTGACGTGGGCGCGTCATTAGTGGTAGTTGCTGTTCCGGTGGACATTTCACCACTAGTCATAGCTGAAGCTTTGATTAGCAATCCATCAGCCACAGTTATAGATACAGGGTCCATAAAAACTAAAGTTCTACTTGAGGTTGAGAAATTTCTTGCTGCACATTCAGCGAGAAGCGCTCTCTCACGATTCCTTCCGACCCACCCAATGGCCGGTCGCGAGATAGCAGGTCCAGAAGGTGCTCGCTCTGACCTCTTCGAGGGGCGCGCCTGGGCTATCACTCCCCATTCTGGGCTTGACTCGACAGCGCTGGCCACTGGGCAGCTCTTGGTGCGCGAACTAGGAGCTACTTCCTACCTGATATCTCCTGAAGAACATGATCGACAGGTGGCTATGACATCGCACCTGCCCCAACTTCTTGCTAGCGCTTTGGCTGGAGTTTTGGAGGAACCTTTGGATCTGGCAGGAGCAGGGCTCCGCGATATGACTCGTTTAGCCAGCTCTGACCCTGCGATGTGGCAACCCATTTTTGAGGCGAACCAGAGCGAATTAATTTCCCTTCTCACTAAAATTAATGAATCGATAAATAAACTTATTAACCAAAACTTTAATCAAGATGCTGTCTTATCGTTTATGACGCAGGGCGCAAAGGGTGCCGCTCGGGTACCAGGAAAACATGGGGGAGTTCCTCGCAATTACGGCACCTTGAGCGTGGTAATTCCAGATGCTCCAGGTGCGCTTGCGCGACTATTTAATCATTGTGCAGCTGCGAAAATTAATATTGAGGACCTCAGAATTGAGCATTCCCCTGGCCAGGAGACTGGTCTGATCTCGCTCTCGGTAAAGCCTAGCGATTTATCGACTTTAAATGACTATTTATCGATTCAGGGATGGCATAGCACGGTGGTTACTAAAGGCAATTAACCGACAAAATAATTTATAAGTTAATTGTTAGACAAACTTTTATGGCAGGGGAGGTGAGCAGATGGTTGTTATCGCAATCGATGGCCCTAGTGGCTCTGGAAAGTCGAGCGCCTCACGAGCGGTAGCCGCCTTCTTCCATTGGGAATATCTCGATACCGGCGCCCTCTATCGAGCTCTTACCCTCTTTGCCATCGAGCGCGATGTGCAGGACTTCTCGCTTATCCCTGAGCTGCTCACCTCGGACTCAATCATGTGGAAGGGAAGCCCAGAGGAACCTCAACTACTTCTCGAAGGCAGAGAGGTCAACAGCGAGATTCGAAGTGAGAGGGTAACCAAGCGGGTCAGTGAGGTTGCTGCTGATCCTAATGTTCGAAAATTTCTACTTACTCTTCAACGCGCAATCATTAATCAAGCACGCTTTGGAATAGTTGTAGAAGGTCGTGATATCGGTACGACAGTGTGGCCTGATGCAGAGTTAAAAATCTTTCTTACTGCAGATTTAATCGCTCGTGCAGAACGGAGAAACGCAGAATTATCATCACACTTCACCAATAAAGAGATTCAAGATGCTTTAGCAGCCCGAGATGTTGTTGACTCCAATCGCTCCACATCGCCGTTGCGCCAGATTGATGAACAGATAATTATTGATGCGACCCACTTCTCATTGGAAGAGGTCGTCAGCGAAATCAAGCGACTCGTAATTGAATTAGAGTTAAGCGATGACGGTGAATCACGTGAGTGAAGAAACAGGCAATCTGCCTATCGTTACTGTCATAGGTCGCCCCAATGTGGGAAAGTCAACTTTGATTAATCGATTGATCGGCCGTCGAGAGGCAATCATCGAAGATCAACCGGGAATTACTCGAGATCGAATTAAATACCCCGCTCAATGGAATGGGCGGGATTTCATCGTTATGGATACTGGAGGATGGCAGTTAGACCCGCAGCCAGAGTCGATCGCTGCGAGTATTTCTGCTGGCGCTGAACTGGCAATTAAAGAATCTGATTTGATTCTTTTCATCATAGATGTATCTGTCGGAGCACTTGACGAGGAAATGGCCTTGGTAAGCGTGATTCGCAAAAGTGGGAAACCAGTTATCTTGATTGGTAATAAAGCCGATTCACCAGAGGCCGAACTTGCGATTCATGAATTATGGAATTTAGGCTTGGGCGAGCCGGTACCTGTCTCGGCCTTGCACGGAAGAGGCAGTGGTGATCTTCTTGATCTTGTCGTGTCATCCCTTCCGGTGAGCCCAAATGCACAAGAGGAAGATCACATCAGAAGGGTTGTACTTCTTGGTCGACCCAATGTTGGTAAATCAAGCCTTCTTAATTCATTGGCAGGTACTGCTCGAGCAATTGTGGATTCCGTTGCGGGGACTACTCGTGACCCGATTGACGAAGAGATCGAATTCGGTGGGGAGATTTGGCGTTTCATCGATACTGCAGGTATTCGTAAACACGCTCACCAAGCAAGCGGCACGGAGTATTATGCAATGTTGCGGACTGAATCAGCGCTTGAGCGTGGAGAGGTTGCAATTCTTGTTATCGATGCCTCCGAGCCAATTGCCGAACAAGATCTTCGCATCATGTCCAAGATTGTAGATTCAGGTCGAGCCCTAGTAATTGCCATGAATAAATGGGATTTAGTGGATGAGGATAGGCGAGAGGCTCTGGAACGCGAGAAGGAGAGAGAGCTTAATCAAGTCGAATGGGCTGAACGGATTAACATCTCTGCTAAGACAGGATGGCATAAAGATCGATTAGCGCCTGCCCTTCGACGCGCATTGGATAGTTGGCAGATGCGAATCCCAACCTCGAAATTGAATTCATTCCTTGGCGCGCTTATCTCTGCAACACCACCTCCGGTGCGAGGAGGAAAGCAACCAAAGATTCTTTTTGCTACCCAGCCAAGTACCTGTCCACCTCGGTTTGTCATCTTTGCAAGTGGATTCCTCGAGCCCTCGTATCGACGTTTCATTGAACGGCGACTTCGTGAAGAGTTCGGTTTTATGGGTTCGCCAGTAGAAGTTTCGGTCCGCATTCGCACCTAATTCAAGAACGCGTAGACTAGAAGGGCACAACCGGGACGTAGCGCAGCTTGGTAGCGCACCAGGCTGGGGGTCTGGTGGTCGCAGGTTCAAATCCTGTCGTCCCGACATGATGTTTGGTTCTGAAAAGATTGAGCGTGCGAGTGTGTTCACCATTCCCAATCTGCTTACTGTGCTCCGCGCCTTTGGTATCCCACTCTTTTTTTGGGCGTTATTTGATCCTGAAAGAGAGAGAGATTTCCTTGCGATTGGAATCTTAGCTCTTGCTGGTCTCACCGACTACCTAGATGGACGTCTTGCTCGCGCGCTCAATCAGAGCTCTCGGTTAGGTGAGCTTCTGGATCCACTAGTAGATCGCCTTTACATCGCTGCGGTAGTCATCGGGTTAGCGCTTCGGGATGTGATTCCACTCTGGCTGGTCGCGCTCTTACTTCTGCGCGATCTCATACTTGCAACGACGCTCCCGGGTCTTTATCGAATAGGCAAAGGTCCATTGCCAGTAACTTTTCTAGGGAAAGCGGCAACGCTCAATCTCCTCTATGCCTTTCCGTTACTTCTCTTGGGGGAGCAAGGAGGTCTTCTGGGTAGATGGGGCTCGATTTTTGCCTCGGCTTTCGCCGGATGGGGTGTACTTCTATATCTGTTGACCGGAGCACAATATTGGGTCGAAGCCCGCTCGCAGATTAGAAGAGGCAGCAGTACGGTATCGCCATGAATGAAATTCCAGCGCACCTGCGATACACCGCTGAACATGAATGGGTGGAGCCACTTCCCGAAAACAAAGTACGTGTAGGCATCACTGACTTTGCACAGCGCGCCTTAGGAGACATCGTCTTTGTACTAACTCCAAAAATTGGTGAGAACGTTCGCGCAGGTGGAGTCTGTGGTGAAGTGGAATCTACAAAGAGCGTGAGCGAGATTTATTCCCCAGTGAATGGAACTATCTCTGCAATCAACGATGCCGTGGTCGCTAATCCAGAATCGATCAACGCCTCTCCATATGGCAGTGGCTGGCTTTTTGAAATCACCTCCGTCGCAGCTGAAGAAATCCAGGGACTTCTGACAGACCAGGGTTATCAGGCGCTCACCTCAGGGGAGTAGAGGTCAAAAGCGGCCTTGACCGCTGGGCTTTGGTTCCATAGGGTCGCGTGTAAAGGTGTACTAGAACCTTAACCGGGAGAGCCAGAGGAGGGGAGTGGGATTAATGTCCGACACAACCTCCATTAAACGCGATGCTCCTACGCCGTTACCGAAACGAGCGCTCGATTCACTCACGCCAACCGAGCGGAGCGTCGTTGGTGAATTGGGCGATGGGAGTGCGCTTTTACTGGTGCAGAAGGGGCCAAATGCTGGAGCGAGATATTTGCTCAATAGCGATCTGGTCACAGTCGGTAGAAATCCAGAGAGCGATATCTTCCTTGATGATGTGACGGTATCTCGGAAACATGCTGAATTTCATCGATTAGGTAAGAGTTTCTCAGTTGTAGATAGTGGAAGTTTAAATGGCACTTACGTCAACGGGGAATTGGCCGAACGAACTGATCTGGTTAATGGTGACTCTGTGCAAATAGGTAAGTATCGACTGCTGTTCATGACTAATGGAGGTTCGAAGTGAGCGTTCCCGCCCGCGCATATTTAAGTATTGGTGAAGTGCTCGGAAAGCTACGTGGTGAATTTCCCGATGTCACCATCTCGAAAATTCGCTTTCTCGAATCCGAAGGTCTTATTGAGCCCCAGCGAACCCCCTCTGGATACCGTAAATTCTCACATCACGATGTTGACCGATTGAGATATGTTCTCGGCGCTCAGCGAGATCATTACCTTCCGCTCAAGGTTATTAAGGATCACTTAGATGCTTTAGACCGCGGTTTGGAACCGCCGGCCCAAGTAGGATCTACTCCACTTGCGCCGCGTGTTGCCACGGTAGATGGCGAGAAATTATTTGGTGAAAGTAGCGATCTCAAGTTATCTCGTACTGAACTGCTTGAGAGTTCGCAATTGAGTGAGAGTCAATTAGCCGAATTAGAAAGTTATGGACTTATCCAGAGCAACGGAAAACATTACGATGGTGATGCGCTTGCGATTGCTCGTGCTGTGGCAGAAATCTCTGCTTACGGCATAGAAGCGCGCCATTTACGTCCATTTAAGAGCGCAGCAGAACGTGAGATTGGGTTAATCGAGCAAGTGATTACACCACTGCTTCGCCAAAAAGGCAGTGATGCGAAAGCGCGCGCTGAGGAGGTTGAGAGGCAATTGGGTGGATTGACTTTGAAGATCCATGCTGCTCTCGTCAGGACCGGTTTACGTAAAAGTAAGTAGGATTACAGGGTGAGAGATCTACCTGAAGATTCGAAGTTATTAGATGTTGTTGGCGTGCGCGTGGAAATGCCTTCGAGTCAGCCAATCGTGTTACTGAGAGAGAGCGAAGGGAAAAGGTATCTTCCTATTTGGGTGGGAGCAGCAGAGGCAACCGCAATTGCATTCGCGCAACAGGGTGTAGCGCCACCACGCCCACTCACCCACGATTTACTAAAGGATGTCATTGCTGCTACTGGGAATACCATCAGCAAAATCAACCTCTCGTCGATTAAGGATGGCGTTTTTTACGCAGAACTAATTTTCAGTAATGGAGTAGAGGTTTCGGCTCGCCCTTCAGATGCAATTGCACTGGCTCTTCGAGCAGGAGCGCCAATCTTCGGTTCAAACGCCCTTCTTGATGAGGTGGGAATTGAGATCAATGAGGGGGAGACAGGGGTAGCCGATGAGGGAGCCGGTCAGCAGGGGGCCGAGGGTGAGCTCGAGCGTTTTCGGGAGTTTCTCGACCAGATTGATCCCGAGGATTTTGCCAAGTAGCCCTATCGAACTTTCCGCATGAGGGTTACCCTCAATTCCATGCTTGATCGGCAGATGAAGGTTCTTTTGCGGGTGGGTGCTGCCATCATGGCGCTGGCAGCGATAACAGCCCTCATCTGGCCAGCAACTCTCGCGAGCGCACTGGGGTTACCGCTAGATCTTGATCCGGAGAGGTTTCTCTGGAGCGTTCGAATAAGCGCTGGACTCCTACTGCCTCTAGCCGGCTTCATGGCTCTAGCAGCAGCATTCTTTCCGGAGCGAGCGCTCCGTCAGAGCGGAGCTTTAATGATCGCTTTCGCGCTGATACTTGCTCTTCTCCTCGTGATCGCTCCTACTCCATGGGCGTGGGGGCGGATCGCCTGTATCGCGCTCGCACTCCTTTTCACCCTGCTCTACCTCAAGGCCTTGCGCGCGCGCCTCCGCCATCGTTAGGAACCTTCAACTTGAACTTGAGGTTGACCCTCAGGATGTGAGTGTCGCTCCTTGAGCGGGCGGTACTCCGGATTTAGTATTAGAGCCTTCTTCCCCGGAGGTCCAATGTCTGAGCAGAAGTCGCCCGAGCAACCCCATAGTTCGCGAGAGATGGCGGGGTATCGTGGCGCAATTGCCTGCTCGGCAGCCGGCATCTCGTATCGCCAATTGGATTATTGGGCGCGTACTGGACTTGTGGAGCCGAGTATTCGGACCGCTTCGGGTTCAGGAACCTCGCGTCTCTACAGTTTCCGCGACATCCTCGTCCTCAAAATCGTCAAGCGATTACTCGATACCGGAATCTCACTTCAAAATGTGCGAAGCGCCGTTGAGCACCTGCGCGCTCGAGGGACAGATAACTTAGCAACGCTCACCTTGATGAGCGATGGCGCCTCAATTTACGAATGTGCCAGCGCCGAAGATGTGATTGATCTCCTTGCTGGTGGACAGGGTGTCTTTGGTATCGCCATTGGAACAGTCTGGCGAGAGGTTGAGGGAACTCTGGCCCAATTGCCAAGTGAAAACCCAGATGGAGTGGACGCAGTGGCTAATGGAAGCGATGAGCTTGCGCTTCGTCGCAATCGAAGAGGGGCATAAGAGACCGTCATCACACGGGGCACAACACGGGGGCCGGGTAACGCCCTTAACGGGTAAATCGCCATAGCATCTGCGCATGCAACAGAGCCGTCCATTTCGTTCTCGCCATATCGGACCATCAGGTACCGATCTTGATCACATGCTCCGGTTTTTAAATCTCGCTCACCTTGATGAGTTGATGGAGAAGACTCTTCCTCGTTCAATCAGAACGCTTATGGATGATACGAGACTTCCGGAGAGTGTTAGTGAGGGCGAGGTTCTCCAGAAACTCCGCGAGATTGCTTCACTCAATCAGCCGCTGCCTTCGATGATTGGGCTGGGGTATTACGACACCGAACTTCCTGCAGTTATTAAGCGCAATGTTCTGGAGAATCCCGCGTGGTACACCGCTTACACCCCCTATCAACCGGAAATTAGCCAAGGGCGTCTCGAAACGCTCTTTCTCTTCCAGAGCGTTGTCTCCGACTTAACGGGTTTACCGGTCAGCAATGCATCCATGCTCGATGAACCAACAGCAGCTGCAGAAGCGATGGCGTTAGCGCGCCGTTTGTGGAAGGGGCGAGAGGATGCCCCATTCCTCATTGATAGTGATACTCATCCGCAAACTATTGCCGTTATCACTACTCGCGCAGAGCCGTTGGGTATTCCAGTCCACGTGATTGATATTTCAGAACCAATACCCGATGGATTTGCCCTTCTCGTGAGTTATCCAGGTAGTGGAGGGCAGGTGCGCTCTCCTGAGCGTGCGATTGAAGCGATGCGTTCTCGCGATGGTTTCACTATCGCGGCAACTGACCTTTTGGCGTTAACGCTCCTGAAGCCTCCGGGGGAGTGGGGTTTTGATATCGCTCTTGGCTCCGCGCAACGATTTGGCGTCCCCTTTGGATTTGGTGGGCCACATGCAGGATTTCTTGCTGTCCGTGAAGGAATGGAGCGATCCATACCAGGCAGATTGGTGGGAGAGAGCGTTGATGCTCACGGTAATCGTGCGTATCGACTTGCACTCCAAACTCGAGAGCAACATATTCGACGTGAGAAAGCCACCAGCAATATTTGTACCGCACAAGCTTTACTGGCCAACATATCGGCGCTCTATGCAATGTGGCATGGTCCCGAAGGATTACGAGCGATTGCTAATCGAGTACATAGCTATGCAGTATCGATAGCACAAAGTGCGAAGAATGCCGGACTTCATGTCACAGATGCAGAGATTTTCGATACTGTCACCATTCACAATTGCGAAGCAGAAAAACTTCGCCGCCAAGTACTTGATGAAGGTATCAACATCTGTAAACGTGATGAAAACACAATTTCAATCTCCGTTGACGAACGAACAACGCGTGAACATTTAGCTGCCCTGGGAAGGGGACTAGGCTTTCTCATTGAAGAGTACGAGGGGAAAGTAGCCTCTGAACTCAAACGCACTTCGCGTTTCCTGACTCATCCACTCTTTAATAGTAAACAGAATGAAACAGCAATGATGAGGTATCTTCGCTCACTTGCCGATAAGGACCTAGCCTTGGATCGCACGATGATTCCATTGGGTTCGTGCACTATGAAACTAAATGCGGCAACAGAGATGGAGTCGATTACCTGGCCAGAGTTTGCCTCCCTGCACCCATTCGCTCCTGAGGAGCAGACCCGAGGAACGCGAAAAATTATTAACGAACTTTCACAATGGCTCGCGGAAATCACGGGTTACGATGCGATCTCTTTACAACCAAATGCAGGTTCACAAGGTGAATTTGCAGGGTTGTTAGCTATTCGGGGCTTCCATCGCGCAAACGGGGAGAGCCATCGTGATATTTGCTTGATTCCTTCTAGCGCACATGGAACTAATGCAGCCAGCGCTGTGATGGCTGGAATGAAAGTAGTTGTCGTTGCGTGTGATAACGCGGGCAACGTCGACATGGACGATCTGCAATCCAAGATCACTGAACATCGTGCAAATCTTGCTGCCTTGATGGTCACCTATCCTTCTACTCACGGCGTCTACGAGGATACGATTTCGGAAATCTGTCAGTTGATTCATGATGCTGGGGGACAGGTATATGTCGATGGAGCAAACCTCAACGCACTTGTAGGTTTGGCAAAGCCAGGGAAGTTTGGCGCAGATGTATCGCACCTTAATTTACATAAAACTTTCTGCATTCCTCATGGTGGCGGTGGTCCAGGAGTGGGCCCAATTGGAGTGAAGGCCCATCTGGCTCCACACCTTCCCAACCACCCTCTTGATAAGAGCGCAGGTCCAGCGTCGGGAGTGGGGCCGATATCGGGCGCGCCTTTCGGCTCAGCAGGAATATTGACCATCCCGTGGAGCTATATCCACCTCATGGGAAGCTCTGGCCTTGCCGAAGCAACTCAGATGGCGATTCTCTCGGCAAATTATTTAGCGAAAAAGCTCGATCCGCTCTTTCCTGTTCTCTATAAAGGGCGCGAGGGATTTATCGCACATGAGTGCATCATTGACATCAGACCACTCAATAAGAAAGTGGGCGTGAGCGTTGATGACATCGCCAAACGTCTGATGGATGCCGGATTTCATGCACCGACTGTCTCATTCCCGGTTGCAGGCACATTGATGATTGAGCCGACTGAATCTGAGGACCTCGCTGAACTCGAGCGATTCATTGCCGCCCTTGAGGCGATCAGGCGCGAGATTGGTGCCGTCGAAGCAGGGGAGATTGGGATTGAGGACTCTCCACTTCGCCACGCTCCGCATACCGCCCACTCTCTCCTTCGGGAGGGAACCGTTCGCCATTACCCAGCTCTTCGAGGCGCTTATTTGCGCCCAGAAGATGAAGAAGACGGCGCTCTCACGGGAGCGCCCAATAAGTATTGGCCACCTGTAGGAAGGATTGATGGGGCGCACGGGGATAGGAATCTCGTTTGCGCCTGCCCACGCCCTGAAGAATTGGCCTTCTCTGGCTCTCGTTAACTTGACATAATGTTGCTTATCGGCGATATACCCTACGGAACAGAACGAGCCCAACGAGAGCTAACGAGCCATATTCGACCCCTAGCCCAGTGCTCCCAGCCGGGGTCTGCCCCTCATAAAGCCTAAGTTCGGCAGTCAATGCGCCGGTCGTGTACGGCTCAAGCTCTTTGATGATCTTTCCATGCTCATCAACCATTGCACTAATCCCTACCGTTGAAATGGAGGCGATATTTCGATGATGTTCCAAGGCGCGACTACGGGTGATTTGAAGTTGCTGCGCCGATTGAGCGGAACGTCCATAGGTCGCATTATTGGTCTGGGCGATGAATATGTTGCTGACGGTGACCGCTTGCCGGATCAAGTGGTCATCCGCCACTTCGAAACAGATGAGCGGTGCTATTATGGCTTTATCGACAAAGTGATATTTCCAGGAAGTGCCAGGTTGAAAGTCCTGAACCTGGTTAACCAAGGGCGATACCGCCGCCGCCAAGGTTCGAAGCGGAATGTACTCGCCAAAAGGCGCTAAATGTTGCTTCTGGTAGATAGAGGCTGCCCCGCCGTCCCGCCAGAGTATGGAGAGGTTCACAGGGCGATTGAGATTATCTCTGCCGACTGATCCAAAGATAATTGGAGCATTCACTTGTGAGACTAGGCGAGTGATTTCCCCTCGTCCACGTTTGAGAGGATCGATATCCGCGCCATCTTCTGGCCAGATATACACATCAGGTGGAACTTCGTTGCTTGCTCTGGAGGCCCGGAGATTCTCATTAGCGTGGTTTTCAAAAACTTTTCGTACTTGTGTACTGATTTCGTATCCTAATCTCGGAACATTCCCTTGTATCGACGTTATGGTAATCGCGCCATTCGAGGGCAATTGGTAGTGAGGCAGGAAAGCAAAGATAACAAGAACGGGAATCCAATAAAGTCGAAAGCTAGTGAAAATGCGATAGAGCGCAACTGCAAAAAGCGCCATGAAAAAAGTTCCGCCCGCGATTCCAATATAGGGAATCAATTCTGAATACGGGGAATCAACCCCCAGATAGCCTGCTCTCCCCCACGCAAATCCACCGAAAGGAAGGCGATTTCTGAAAAACTCAATTCCAACGTAGAAGCTAGGAAATACCAGCCAGAGATAGCGCGAATTTTTTAGAGCGATGGATAGCGGAAGGTAAAAGAGCGCGCAGAGTATGGTGAGAAGTATCCAAGGAAGCGATCCCACAAAACTACTTGACCAATAGAGCATGGGCGCAAATAACCCAAGAGCAAAGAGAAATGATTGGACTATTCGAGCTCTTAGACTCCCATTGATTGTGTGCAAGATGAAGAGTGCAAGCGCTAGTGGAAAGAACCACCAACGTGCAAGAGGTGCAAAACCACCCGATGCGAGGATGCCGAGAAGGAAAACCCAGAGGGCTCGAATCACCGTTCTACTCTAGCGATAAAGCAGAGAGCAGTCTGTTCACGCTCGTTCCAACGCCATATTCGCTGATTAATTCATCTAACCGCTTACGATCTGCCACTTGAGTTGGCAGATTTTTGGGAATCGATGGAAGTCGTAAATCGCGAACACAATTAACCACTGGTTCGGCTCTCTTCAAATAATCGATTCCATCGATGATTTTCTTCGAGAGGTTGGGTCCTAATCGCTGATCATTTCGTGCTGCTGCATCAATCATCTCGGCGACAGAACCGAAGAGGGAAGCGATTTTTGCCCCTCCTTTCTCACCGATTCCACGAACACCAGGGAGTCCATCGGAGGGATCCCCTCGCAATAGCGCCATAAGCGAGTACCGCTCCCCCGGAATCCCATACCGCGCTGCAATCCAGGAGAGATCCACGAGCTCATGACTGGTGATTCCTTTGGCTAAGTAGGCCACGCGTACTTGTTTTTCGTCATCAACGAGTTGGAAGAGGTCCCGATCGCCAGTAGCTATCACGATTGATCCAGGTTCTCTAGTAGCCAACGTAGCAATGACATCATCAGCTTCGTAATCATCAATCCCAACAATTGGCAATCCAATCGCGTCCAATAAATCGAGAATGACCGGAGTTTGACTCTCTAAGTCCACCTCTTCCGCTGCCTTTTCATCGTCTTGCGTTAAATGGACATCACGATCTGCTTTGTATTCGGGAATCAATTCGGTGCGCCACGAAGGTCGCCAATCGCCATCCAGGCAGGCCACTATTTGGCGAGGTTGATAGTGAATTGTTAACCGAGACAAGCTATCGAAGAATCCTCTAATCGCATTTACTGGTGCTCCGCTGGGAGAACGTAGCGAATCGGGCATTCCATAGAAGGCGCGGTACCAGAGCGATGCGCTATCAATCAGAAGAATCATCCAACCACCTCTGAGTAGGCGACAACTCCCCTACGTAAAAGGAGAATTCCCTCGCGCGCTCGCGCGCGAAGTGAAGTTGATGCTTCTGAGATTTGAGTTAATAAGTCGATAAGTTGTTTGACAATCCGCACAAAATCTCCGGCTGGGAGTTCAGCAAGCTCAAGGGTTTCGGCTAATTCTTGACCACCAGCCCAAGCGAAAATTGCAGCAGCGGCGCCGCCATCAAGGTCTCGCATCGTTTGAACGTGATATTTCTGCTCAAGGTATTTCACTTCAAACCACAATTTCTCTATCGCTCGAATTGTGGAAACTACGCGTTTGTTGTTGGCGAGATTGCGATGAGGTTCATCAGTGCGGGACTCGAAGACGAAAATCGAGAGAACTGCAGTGAACTCTCTAGCAGATAGGTCGTCTAAATAATTTCTTCGAATTGCTTCTGCAAGCACCAAATCGGCGTCGGAGTAAATCTTGGCAAGCATCTGACCTTGTTGGGAAACACTCTCACCCTTGAGATAACCAAGTTCATTGAGTACAGAACAGAGCCGATCAAAAGTTCGAGGGATTACGTTTGTTCTACCCTCAATCTTCGTTCGCAAATCCTCAATCTCTCGCTCCATCCGACTAATTCTCTCTTGGATACGTGCATGTTCTTCCCGGTCGGGGCAAGCATGGCAAGGATGGGCGCGCATCTGTGCGCGAATCTCGAGCATTTGTTCTGAAACTATTGGCTCGCGTTGATGGGCCTTTAATCCACTTGACTTATATGCGTTAATCCACACACCTTTATCGCGTGAGTTCTTATGTCCAGTCCCGCCAGGAACCTTTATTCGACCAAGATTCTCTACACCATTCTGACAATCAGCTGGTGAGATACGGGAAACTTTACGGTCCAAAAACATAACAAGAGGGCGGGCCATCTCGTGGCCACGATCGATAACTAACGCGATGCTTCCCCCTCCCCTTTTTGCTCCCTTATTGGAAATAGCGAGAACATCGCCACGAGAGACTTGAGCAAGAGTTTCAATCACTTGGGGCAGTTCGGCACGTTTAGTCGCTCCGCTTCGCTCTAACTTTCGAATCTCATTTCGGAGGGCAAAGTACTCTGTAAAATCTCCTAGATGGCAGGTGCTCTCACCGCCAAGAGACTTGATGAACTCCTTATTCTTTGCCACTTGCCGCTCGAGCCCTTGTACCGAATGGTCCGCTTGGAACTGGGCAAAAGAAGACCCAAGGAGCTCGCGTGAGATTTCTGAGCTCGTGCTGCTCAGCAAATTTACAGCCATGTTGTAAGTGGGATTGAAAGATGACTTGAGCGGAAAGGTTCGAGCAGTCGCAAGACCAGCCAGAGAGGGGATGTCCACTTCAGGGCTCCAAATCATCACCGCATGACCTTCGATATCAATACCCCGACGCCCTGCGCGCCCCGTTAATTGGGTGAACTCCCCTGGTGAAATATCTACGTGGCCTTGACCGTTCCACTTGGTTAATCGATCGATAACTACCGATTTCGCCGGCATGTTTACGCCAAGAGCGAGCGTTTCGGTGGCAAATACGACCTTAATCAACCCTTGTTGGAAAAGTTCTTCTATAACTTCCTTAAGCGGGGGAATCAATCCCGCATGGTGGGCAGCTACGCCTTGTTCAAGAGCTTTTGCCCAATTGAGGAAATTAAGTGGACCATAATCTTCAGGAGAGATTACCTGAGCAACCTCTTCGATTCGTTCCCGAATAATCTCTTTCTCTGATTCGCTGGTCAGATTGAGATGCAGGCAATGTTTCACCGCTATATCGCAACCTGCTCTACTGAATATAAAGAAAATTGCAGGGAGTAGATTCTCCTTAGCAAGACGTTCAATGATCGCTTCTTTATGCAAATTCTTGAAGGTGTGCCGATATCTTCGATCGTGAAGATTGCGACTGTAACTCTGAGAAATCTTTACCAGTTCTGAGTTCACGCTCCAATCATCCTTGAGCAAAGGATAGAGTTCTGGTCCTTGCATCACGTGAAGATGAAGGGGAACGGGCCGGACCTCACTCACGATAACTTTGATAGAGCCACGAACCGTTCCTAACCACTCTCCAAATTCTTCGACGTTAGAAACGGTGGCCGAAAGCGAGACAACAGAGATATCTTGCGGCAGATGTATCAGAATCTCTTCCCAAACCGCGCCGCGGAACTTATCCCCCAGATAATGGACCTCATCCAGGACCACAAATGCAACATCATGAAGATTCTGAGAGTTTGCATAAATCATATTTCGCAAGACTTCAGTGGTCATGACAACGATTTCGCCATCACCATTGATGGAGATATCTCCTGTTAGAAGGCCAACTTTCCTCTCACCATATTTCTCGGCAAACTCGCTAAATTTCTGGTTACTCAGCGCCTTAATTGGCGTGGTGTAGAAGATTCGCTTGCCTTGGCGTTGCGAAAGGTGGGTTGCGAAGTCGCCGATGATTGTCTTTCCTGCACCGGTAGGTGCAGCAACGAGAACCCCACTTCCCCGTTCTAACTCCTTGCAAGCTTCAATTTGAAAATCATCGAGAGTGAAGGACAACCTCTCAATATATTCTGCAAGCGCTGAGTCCCTACCGGTCGCTCTCTTTCGGGAAGCGGCAAATCGTTCGGCCGGAGAAAGCGGACTTTCATCCATGATTGACCCAAGTTTTTAAGGCTCCATGCTCCACGGTGATTTCAACGGGTGTTGGCGAAATACGCTCCCCGTCAGCATAAGTTATTGCATCCCCCACAACACGAATCATCTTCCCGCGAATAATCTCAACCTGCGGATGCGAGATATGTGTGCCGGAGTAGACCTTCGGGAAGATTCGCAAGAATTCCCCTTTGGGTACTCGATGCAAGATCATCACATCTAACAATCCATCGTAAATGCTTGCGTCGGGACAAACCTTCATCCCCCCGCCATATGAAGATCCATTCCCTACCGCAATGAGCATTGCTTGAGTCTCGAAGGATTCTCCATCTACATCTACAAGGTAGGTGCGAGGCTTAAATCGTGGTAACTCCTGTACCATGGCCAGGTCATATTTACGCTTACCTTTGGGCCAGGACATTCGATTTGCTCGTTCGTTCACGAGGGAATCAAATCCTGTTGAACAAATTGCGCCAAAGCGCCTTCCATTCACTACTCCAATATCTACAGAGGAAGGATTTTGGGAGAAGAATCGATCGATGTTTTTAATCGGCCGCTTTAGCTCTAAACCGAGCGCACGAGCAAAATCATTGCCCGTGCCAGCCGGTATCAGTCCCAGCGGAATCTCTGACAAGCCGTTGATGTCTGCGACAGCATTGAGAACATGATGCATCATGCCGTCACCACCAATGACCAGAAGTCTCTGAAAATCTACGAGGTTCATCCGTTTTAACTCCGTCAGCGATTCTGTAAGTGAATCTGTCGCGATGACTTTGTACTTAGCCCCGAGGAACTCGAGAAATTCCAAAGTTTCCGAGAGAGCTTTCGCCCCACTTCCCTGCCCTGAAGTGGGATTGGCGATGATGAGGTTAGCTCTCATTAAATGCCGAAGATTTCTTCGCTCGCCTCTTATCGACCAGAATTCCAATGCCTCCAGCAGCAAAGTAGAAACCACAGAGCGGTATGGCAAGGGCCAACATGGTCAGTGGATCTCCAGTAGGGGTGAAGGCGGCTACAAAGAGAAAGATTGAGAAGACAGCCACTCGCCATGGTTTCAGAATCGCCTTACCAGTTACCGCTCCAGCTGCATTGAGTGCCAGGAGAAAGATCGGTAATTCAAAGGCGATTCCAAAGAGCAATATCAGTCGAAGAACAAAATCGAGGTAATCATCAAACCGAATGAGGTTCTCCAAATTATCTGGAGTAAATCCGAGGAGAACTTTTATCGCGATTGGAAGTATCGAATAGCCAAGAATCACTCCAGCCGCGAAGAAAGGAATGGAAGAGAGAAAAAATATGAAAGCCAGCGTTTTCTCTCGTTTCTTTAGCGCTGGAAGTACAAAAGCCCATATTTGATAGAGCCATATTGGTGCCGAAAGAATGACTCCTACTATTAATGCAACCTTAATTTGTAAGTTGAGAGGGCCAAGAACCCCCGATACGTAAAGCGCGCTACATGTTTCTAACGTTGTGTCAGGTCCACAAATCGGAACTGCCAATTTTGTGATTATTTGCGAGTAGAAGAACCAACCTATTGTCGCTAAAGCCAAGACTCCAAGCGCACTTTTGAAAATCCTTTTACGGAGCTCATTGAGATGCGCCAATAGTGGCGCTTTCGATTTATCTACTCCTTGCGCCGCAGAAGACATAAAGACCCGCCTCTAACTGGTGCACTACGCGCCGGAGAGTTATTCCGATTTAGGTGGCGAGCTTGGGTTATCCGGATCATTCGGAGATTCAGGATTTTTATCGCTCTTTAATTCACCCTTGAAAATCCGTAGTGAGCGACCAAGTGCTCGGGCCGAATCAGGAAGACGTTTCGCTCCGAAAAGGAGAATGAGGACCAAGATAACCAACAAGATATGGGTGGGTTCGCGTAAGAACATAGATATCCCTCTCTGGCCCCGATGCCTGGCCCTAATGACCGGTCGCGCTGATGCTCATACTTTAGTGGTTAACGGTACTTTTGGAGCGTTCGGGTAGCGGCGAGGGCCACCTGGGCGCGGTGAGAATCAGGGGTCAGAACGCGGAGAGTCCCCCCAGAGGCCAAAACAGCCCGTTCCAACCATCGCGGGTCATAAACGGTAACGGAGCCGGTAAAGACGTTTCGGTGAGGGTCACGTTTGAGGGAGTCCAACCCCCATTTCTGCATAAACCACGCCCCCTTCTCATCTACCTCAATGCTGACGATGGCGCTCTCTGGTCCATTGATATCCCTTGAGCCACCGGTTACCTCTCCGTCAACTGATTCAACTTTGAGAACTCGATCCATTCGAAAAAAGCGATGGCGGTGATCTGAGAGCGAATAACCGATCAAGTAGAGAAAACCGTTTCTCGATTGAATCTCCATTGGCTTGATTCTCAGGGAGAGATTCTCATTGAGCGTCGCAGAGAAATATTCGATATCTAGAAGCGAACCTGATGACTCGATGACACTTTGAATCTCCGGAAGGATGAGTGAACCCTGGTCCTCTAATGGCATCTCGGAATTTTGAGGTAAATCTAGAGCAAGAAGCGAAGCGATTTTATTTCGAAGCGAAAGTAAAGTTCCTGAATCTGTATGAGGGGTGACCTCAGATAGTTTGGTGATTGCCAAAAGCAATGCAGCGCCCTCTTGAAACGATATGCGCATCGGACGTTCAAGAGTTTCAGCATTTGCAATCGATATAAAGCCGGAATCGTATGAGACATCAATCAATTCAAGATGGGAATACCCAGGTAATCCACATAACCAGATGAGATTGAGATCTGAAATGAGTTCTTTCTCTGATATCCCAAATAATTGCGCAGTCTTTTCTACCGAAGCACCCGAATTCTTCTGGAGGAAAGGAATCAATTTAAGAAGTCTCGAAAGACGTGCATTACTACTTTTTGCGCTCATAAATGTTGCTCAATTATCTTTTCAAGCAAAGAAATAATTTCATCACGTATATCGGTAGGTTCTAATACTTCAACCGCATCGCCAGCCCAAAGAATCTGATCGAGGAGTTCGTTTCTATCGATATTCTGCAAGACTAGTTCGCTTCCAACCGGCAACGTATAGTCGGAGATTGAATGGGATCCCCTTGCAACTAGCGGATGCATTGGTGAAATCTCACGATGAAGTTTGATTTTCACTTCTCTAATTCGTTCACCACTGAATGAACGGAGAAAACTACTCAAATCAAAGCTTTCAGGCGGTTCGGTAAAAGGAACCTTTCTATCTGGCTCGATTTCCGAGATCCGATCGATTCGGAAGGTTTTGATTTTCAAATCCTCATGGTCGATTGCGATAAGGTACCAATATCCATTTCTTGAAGTTAATGAGTGCGGAGAAACTCGTCTCATTCGTTGATTGGTACTTGTTGAATAGTTGAACGCTAGCGAACTCCTCTCCTTAAGCGCTTGCCAAATTGTCATTAAAGAATCATTAAGTGGCAATTGCAGGTTCCAGGAATGTGAGTAATCGAGGATCTCTTCTATCGGTATCTCATTCCCACTCAGGAGATTCTGTAGCGCTCCATTGGTATTAATAGAGGAAGACGATTCATTCAGAACTGCAGTAGCTATGGCGAGCCAGATAGATTCTTCCCTTGTCAGATTTAAATCAGGCATGAAGTAATCCTGGGAGATGACCTGATAGCCGATTTCATCGTCAAAGAGCGGATCTATTGGCAGTACTTGGACTGAAACGCCCATTTCACGTAATTCATCTTTATCTCGCTCAAACATTCGCTCCATGGATTCTGGTGAACCGGAGTACCCAGGGATAGTTTCGAAAATCTCGCTTTTTCGTAGCGGACGTCGAGTTGCGATTAACGCCAGGGTGAGATTGAGTAAACGCTCAGTTTTATCGACGCGATCCCCGGCCATGATGAGCATCGTAGTAAAAATAGATACGATAAGCGCATGGATTCAACAGCGCCCACCAAAAATAGCACCTCTTTCCCCCGTATCTCCAAGAAAGTTGCGATTGCCCTCTCGCTCGTGGCGCTCTTAGTTACAGCGGGTTGTTCGAGTGATAGTGATCCGAAGGATGCAGATCCCACCAGTCAGTCAAGTGCGGCAAGTGAATCAACCGCCTCACCATCAGCGAGCGCGGTTCAATCGGTGCCGGAGTTCTGTGAGCCGACTGATGCGATTGGTCGGGAGATTCTTCCAGTTGGCGCTCCAACCTCTTATCTGGAAGCGAAAAGCTACACGCTCGTCCTCGATACTAATTGTGGCAATATCGAAATTGCTGCCGATGCGGCAAAAGCTCCCGCAACAGTGACCACGATTGGGTTCTTAGCAAATGCGAAATATTATGATGCGAGCGTCTGCCATCGATTAACAACAGAGGGCATCTTCGTTCTTCAGTGTGGGGATCCGAGCGCCACGGGAGCAGGTGGACCGGGGTTCACCTTTAAAGATGAGAATCTTCCCAGCGCATCAGGGGTTAATTATCCAAAGGGAACTATTGCCATGGCCAATTCTGGCCCCAATACCAATGGCAGTCAGTTCTTTATCGTCTATCAAGATACGACCTTGCCTCCCAACTACACGATTTGGGGTGAGGTAATTAAAGGTTTAGATATCGTTGAACAAATCGCAGCCAACGGTACAGCCAATGGTCAATCGGATGGCTCTCCTAAATACCCCGTAGAAATCCGATCAGCCCGGCTGCTCTGATTCTTCGATTGGGCTTTTTGAACCTCTGCGCCGTGGGCGCGGAGCCTCGACGCCATAAGCAACTCGTCGCGACCTAACGAGAAAACCTGTATGACCAATCATTCGATTATCAGGTCGTACCGCTAGTGAATCAACGTGCCATCCCCTGTGAAGGGATTCCCAGGAATACGGTTCGGTGAACCTCCGATCCGCTCGGAGGGCTTCAACCGTGCGCGAGAGCTGTGTAGTAGTCGTGACATAGGCGATAAACACTCCCCCAGGGCGTAGATATGTTGCGCTCTGTTCCACACATTCCCATGGCGCAAGCATGTCAAGAACTATGCGATCGACAGTGCCCATCTGGATACCTGCATGAGAAAAATCCTGCTCTTCAAATGACCCAACTAGAACGCTCCAATTCTTTGGCGATGCTCCGAAAAATAGTTCGATATTTTTTTTAGCGATTTCCGCGAAGTCGTCGCGTCGTTCAATGCTGATAAGTGCGCCGCTATCTCCAATCGCGCGAAGTAAGGCAATAGAGAGCGCTCCGGAACCCACTCCCGCCTCAAGCACAATATCGCCCTCGGATATATCGCCATACCCCACAATGTCAGCTGCATCTTTGGGGTAGACGATGGTTGCACCACGTGGCATGGCAAGTATGAAATCTTCATAGAGAGGGCGCATCGCAAAATACGGCGTATTAGAGGTGGAGAGAATGAAGGATCCCTCGGGCAAACCTACGCATTGTGCATGTTCGATAATCCCCTTGTGGCTATGCCAAGAGCCACCTTCCTTCAAGGTAAAGCTGTAGAGCTTGCCCTTCTGGTCGGAAAGTTGGATGCGATCGCCATACTGGAAGAGCCCTTTTCGTTTTGCCCAACGTTCCCCTGAATCCATGTCAGTCAGTCTAAGGTGTCTATGTGAGTGAAGACAAAGAAGGCACCCCAGCATCGATAATCGCGACACTTTCACCAAGTCGCGCTAACGACTATCTCAATTGTCCCCTTCTTTATCGTTTCCGGACGATTGATAAGTTGCCTGAACCGCCGAGCATTGATGCGATTCGCGGCACCCTAGTCCACTCCGTGTTAGAGAAATTATTTACCTTCCCTCGAGCCGAACGGAGCCTTCTGCTTGCAGAATCACAACTATTACCGCTTTGGAGCGAAATGAAAGAGTCACGTTCCGATGTGCAAGAGTTATTGCCAAAGATGAATGAAGAGGAGTTTTTACTCTCGGGATTCACTCTAGTTAAGAGATATTTTGATCTTGAGGATCCAACGATTTTCGAACCCGCCGAACTTGAAACGCATGTTGAGGTTGCCCTCAATGAGCACCTCTTGATTCACGGTTATATAGATCGTCTTGATATTGCTCCTACAGGCGAAATTCGAATCGTCGACTACAAAACTGGGAAAGCACCCGGAATCGGTTTTGAAGAGAAATCCTTCTTCCAGATGAAATTTTATGCGCTGATACTTTGGCGGACTTTAGGGAAGGTTCCTAAACGTTTACAGATGATCTTTTTAGGAGATGGGAAGGTTCTCACTCAAGATCCATCGGAGGATGATTTACTCCGCACTCAAACTAAGATCGAGAAGATCGCCTCAGATATAGAGGAATCAAAGAAAAGCGGTAAATGGCAAACGAGAAAATCGCGTCTCTGTGATTGGTGTGCGCATCAGGGTATTTGTCCGGAATTTGGCGGCACCCCTCCACCTCTTCCTAACGAGAACGGACCAAATTCCATAACGAATTGAGTGAATGCCCCTCGAGCGAGGCAATGATGGCGCTTTTTTCATGCTCTTGAATCGAAGCAATATGTGGGACAGCGATGACCCAAGCTCCGCTGCTCCGCGCTGCAGCAACACCGGTCGGAGAATCTTCGATGATCAAGGAGTTATTGATATCTACTTGTAAGAGATTAGCCGCCTTCAAATAAGGGTCTGGATGGGGCTTGCCTCGCTCCACGTCGTCGGCAGATATCGAGAGCGTGAATGGATGATTCTCTACAGATAACAAAACCGAATCAACCAGCCGGCGCGGACTTGCCGAGACAAGAGCGCTTGGGAGGTTGAACTCTGAAATTTCGTCTAGCAGAGCGGCGATCCCGGGCATTAGGGATACTTTCCTAAATTTATTGGCCATTCGATCGATTAGTTCTTTGGAAAACCATTCTGGTTCTTCGCTTCCATCTGCAAGTTCAGACATGTAGCGCCCAACCTTCTCCATTGGCCCGCCCAAACAGAAGAGCTGATCGGTTTCCCGCCAAGTGACACCGAATTCCGCCATGAGTTCACGCTCGGCTTCCAGCCAATATGGTTCAGTATCAACCAACAGTCCATCCATATCGAGAAAGACTGCAACTGGAGTATCGGGGAAAGATTTCATGTTGCGTTAAAGTATTTTGCTTCGGGGTGATGAGCGATGATTGCTGATGTGGATTGTTCTGGATGAAGTTGATACTCCTCCGACAAGTCCACACCGATGCGTTCTGGTTGGAGGAGTTCACAGAGTTGAACCTGTTGCTCTAAGTCAGGACATGCTGGATATCCGAAGGAATAACGCGATCCGCGATATCCCTGGTCAAGAATCTCCCCCAATTGATTGCTATCTTCCCCGCCGAAGCCCAATTCATCGCGAACTCTGGCATGCCAGTACTCTGCTAACGCTTCAGTGAGTTGGACAGATAGACCGTGCAATTCCAGGTACTCGCGGAAATTATTTTGACCAAACAATTGAGCAGTAGCCTTACTGACCGCCTCTCCCATCGTTACGACATGGAAGGCGACGACATCGATCTTGCCGCTTGATTTACTGGCATAGAAATCCGATAGGCATAATCTCTTATCGCGGCGCTGTCGGGGAAAGGTAAAGCGCGTGATCTCGCTTCGAGAATCCAGGTCCTGCGGGTCAAGAATTATCAGATCATTGCCTTCGCTGTAACACGGGAAATAGCCGTAGACAACCGCCGCCTCAATCCAGTTATTCACTTGAATATCGTTGAGTAGCGCTCGTAAACGCGGACGTCCCTCCTCCTCGACCATCTCTGTAAAACTCTTCCCACCTTTAAGACCCCACTGCCCGACAAAGAGCGCGCGCTCATCAATCATGCTGACGTAATCAGCTAATGGAATACCCTTGACTACGCGTGAACCCCAAAATGGTGGGGTAGGAATTGCGTTATCTGCCGATATCGCACTTCGATTGGTATCGATTTCCACTGCACCGTTGGCATCCGAGGTCACTTTGGTCCGACGTTTACGTAATTCGGGTAGCGCTGCTCCTGGCTCCCCTCGTTTGATTGCCATTAAACGATCCATCAGTTCCAAACCCTCAAAAGCATCCTTGGCATAGCGAACGGTTCCAGTGAACTTTTCGGCCAAATCCTGCTCGACGAAGGCACGTGTGAGCGCGGCACCTCCGAGGATTACCGGCCAGCGCTCTGCTAATCCACGGGCGGAAATCTCTTCAAGGTTTTCTTTCATGATCACGGTCGATTTCACAAGCAGTCCACTCATCCCAATTACATCGACGCTTTCTTTCTCTGCCTCGTCGATTATTGTGTTGATAGTTTGCTTGATTCCTATGTTGTAAACGCTATATCCATTGTTGGAAAGGATTATGTCGACAAGATTCTTACCGATGTCGTGAACATCCCCTTTAACTGTTGCAAGAAGAATCTTTCCGCGCCCAGTGGAATCGGTCTTCTCCATTTTGGGTTCAAGATGTACTACGGCTTTCTTCATCACTTCAGCACTTTGGAGAACAAATGGCAATTGCATCTCACCCTTGCCAAATAACTCTCCAACGGTCTTCATTCCATCGAGAAGTAAATTATTGATGATGTCCAGGGGCGCAATACCTTGAGAGATTGCCAACTCCAGATCATCTTCCAAACCATTTCGTTCGCCATCGATGATTCGTGCCTTCAATCGATCGGTCAGTGGTAGAGCAGCTAATTGTTCAGCGCGCGAATTACGAGATGCAGAGACTTCAGCCCCCTCGAAATGCGACAAGAACTCTGAGAGAGGGTCGTAGGAAACATTTCCTGTTCCCGAGTCGTATTCTCGCCGGTCATAGATGAGATCGAGCGCGAGTTTCCGTGAACGTTCATCAATGCGAGCCATCGGTGTGATCTTGGAGGGATGAATGATTGCACTAGTCAATCCCGCTTCTACCGCTTCATGAAGAAAGATTGAATTGAGCACGATACGGGCCGCTGGATTAAGGCCGAAAGAGACGTTGCTTACGCCAAGCACAGTCTGAACTTCTGGATATAACTGCCGGATAGATCGGATCGCATTGAGCGTTTCGATTCCATCTTTGCGAGTCTCTTCTTGACCGGTAGCAATCGGGAAAGTTAAGGCATCGATGAGTATGTCAGAGGTGCGCATCCCCCAGTTCTTCGTTAAATCCTCGATAAGTCGGGTGGCTATCTTTACTTTCCAATCAGAGGTACGTGCCTGCCCCTCTTCATCTATCGTAAGAGCAACCACAGCGGCGCCGTGTTCTTTGACAAGTGGCATGATTCGCGCAAAACGAGAGTTTGGACCATCCCCATCTTCATAATTAACTGAATTGATAACTGCGCGTCCACCGAGTCTCTCTAATCCTGCTTGAAGCACAGCGGGTTCGGTTGAATCGAGAACGATGGGCAAGGTAGAACTGGTCGCAAATAACTCTGCCAGAATCGACATATCTGCAACGCCATCTCGACCCACATAGTCAACGCATAAATCAAGCATGTGGGCACCTTCTCGAATCTGCTCCTTACCTATCTCGAGACACTCTTGCCAGTTCTGCTCAAGTAGCGCTTCACGGAAGGCTTTAGACCCATTGGCATTGGTTCTCTCACCTATTGCCATGTAAGTGTTTTGCTGTCGGAACGAAACATGCTGATAGAGCGAGGCAGCTCCTGGGTCATGAGTGAATGAACGTGAGGGTGAGAGTGAATCTTTGAATTTCTTCTCTTTAAAGATCTTGACTACTTGAGCTATGTGTTCGGGTGTGGTTCCACAACAACCGCCAATAATGTTCAGTCCGTAGTCGTTGACAAAAGTTTCAAGACTCTTTGCCAATTCGGAGGGAGCGAGTGGATAAAACGCCCCCCCATCTTGGAGAACAGGTAAACCAGCATTAGGCATGCATGAAAGCATCGCTGTCGATGACTTGGAAAGTTGTCGAAGATGTTCGCTCATCTCGGCTGGTCCGGTTGCGCAATTTAGTCCGATGACATCTACTCCCAGAGGTTCTAGGGCAGTTAGCGCTGCTCCAATCTCACTCCCAAGAAGCATGGTGCCGGTCGTCTCAACGGTTACTTGTGCGATTAATAGAAGATCCTTTCCGGATGATTCGAGAGCGCGATGGCAACCATTTATTGCTGCTTTTGTTTGGAGCAAATCTTGCGATGTTTCCACCAAAAGGGCATCAGCGCCGCCATCGATAAGACCGCGCGCACACTCTTGGTAGGCATCTCGTAGTTTCGAATATGGAGCATGACCGAGCGTTGGCAATTTTGTACCTGGACCTATCGAACCAAATACCCATCTCTGGGATTCACCAGAGAATTCATCGCAGACCTCGCGTGCTAAGCGCGCTCCAGCCAAAGAAAGCTCGTAGATCCGATCTTCAATCCCATATTCAGCAAGATTGCCGAAGTTAGCCCCAAAGGTATTGGTTTCAATCCCATCAACTCCGACCGAAAGATAGGCGCGGTGTACCTCTTTCACCATTTCCGGCCTACTGACATTGAGGATTTCATTGCATCCTTCGTGGCCCTGATAATCATCAAGGGTGGGATTCTGGGCTTGAAGCATCGTGCCCATAGCGCCATCGACGATGACCACCCGTTCTGTGAGGGTTTCGCGAAGGCTTTTCATTGGAGTAAGGATACCTGCTCTAATGTACCGCTATGGAGATTTACTCCCTCCCCTCGCTGCGGGACCCGATTCTTATCGCCGCATTTCAGGGTTGGAATGATGCAGGAGAAGCAGCCTCTAAAGCCCTGGCTCATCTTCTTTCGCTCTGGCCTTCGCAATTGATAGCCGAAGTTGAATCTGAAGATTTCTACGATTATCAAGTTAATCGCCCGCAAGTTTTTCTTGATGAAGATGGCGAACGAGAGTTGTCTTGGCCTACAACGACTATCTACGCAGTTAGCGTCCCTGATTACGATAGAGATTTGATAATCGTTACTGGAGTGGAGCCATCCATGAGATGGCGGAGCTTCGTGGGTGAAATTCTCTCGCTCGGCGAAGACCTTAATATCTCTCTCGTGGTTTCACTTGGATCGCTCCTTGCCGATGTTCCACACACTCGCCCGATTCCCGTAACGCTCTCAGTGGCAAATTCAACATTAGCGAAGAAATTCGAGGTTGAGATTAGTCGCTATGAGGGGCCGACCGGAATTCTTGGAGCAATTCAAGATGGTTGCAACGCTCGTGATATAGATTCGGTCTCACTCTGGGCAGCGATACCGCATTATGTATCAGCACCTCCATGTCCTAAAGCGACACTCGCTCTGATCAATCATCTAGAAGATTTGCTACAGATGAATATCGATGAAGGTGAGTTGCCCGATGATGCTCGAGCGTGGGAATTAGGCGCAACTCAAATTACTCAGGAAGATAGTGAGATATCTGAGTATGTGCAATCACTTGAAGAATCTAAGGATGCCGCCGAACTACCCGAGGCATCAGGTGAATCAATCGCGCGAGAATTCGAGCGTTACTTAAGGCACCGAGGCGAAGAGAAAAAATAGCGTTTTAGCTATAGAGCAATTCCCAGAACTCCATCGAGATATCGCGAAAGCTGCCCAATGGCATTGACTGAATCCGATGACTCTGCATGTACGAGAGAATGAATGCGATTCTTGGCCCACTCATCAATGAGTGCAAAAGCCTTTGGCGTGTTCAGGTCATCACTAATTGCAGCAGAGATATTCATGATGAGCCCCTCTACATGTCCGCCATAGGGGCTAGAAAAGGCTTCGCGCCATAGATTCAATCGCAGTTCGGATTCTGAAAGCAATCGATCGCTCCACTCTCGATCAGCGCGGTAGTGGCCAGAGAGCAGTGCAATGCGAAGCAACATTGGGTCAATACCTTCATCTCGCATGACCGAAACGAATTTGAGGTTTCCGCGGGATTTACTCATCTTCTCACCGTTCAACCCGATCATTCCGGTATGCACGAAACGTCGAGCAAAATCAGCGCCAGCAAGGACTCGGCCCTGCGCTGCGCACATTGAATGGTGTGGAAAATGCAGATCGCTTCCTCCCCCTTGGATAGAGATAGGTGCGGTCAGATATTTCAAGGCAATTGCAGTGCATTCGATATGCCATCCAGGTCGTCCCGGCCCGTAGGGTGATGGCCAACTTGGCTCACCTTCGCGGTGGGCTCGCCAAATTAAACAGTCGAGCGGATTTCTCTTGCCAGACCGATCTGGATCTCCGCCTCGCTCAGCAAAAATCAGCTTCTGCTCCTCGACAGAAAGAGTGGAATTAGATTTAAAACTACCATCGCTGGAAATGTCAAAATAGAGATCATCTTCAACTCGATATATAGCGCCGCGTTTTTCTAGTGAGGCAATTGCTTCAATTACCCAAGGAATAGTCTCAACTGCCCCCAGGTAGTGTTGCGGTGGAAGGACCCTTAGCGCTGTCATGTCATCTCTGAATAATGCGATTTGGCTCTCGGCCAAATTAGCCCAAGAGACATGATCTCGAGTGGCTCGCTCAAGGAGTGGATCGTCTACATCCGTGATGTTTTGGATATAGGAAACGGATTTATCAGTAGCTAGGGAATATCGATGAATAAGATCAAAACTCAAATACGTTGCGGCATGGCCTAAATGGGTTGCATCGTAAGGAGTGATACCGCAGACATACATTGAAAGATTGGCTTCTGAAATTTCCTCAATTTGCCGACTTACGCTGTTATAAAGTTTCAAAGTAGGTAGAGAGCGATTCTCAAGAGGAGGAATGTAACTTGTCGACCAGGCTTTCACTCCGCCAGTCTATCGGGTGAGTACCAAGAGCTTCTGCCCATAATTATAATAACAATTTAGATGGGTGGCCATGGCACTGCGGGCCAATCTTCAGCCGGAAATGGGAATGCTCCCTCTGCAAGAAGAGTGGTGGCCCGCTGTAGCGTTGCGTGCAATTCACGATTACTCAAGAATTCGCTTACCTCACGCGAAAACGAATCAAAATGGGCGACAATGTATTTCACCAATCCAATTTCGTTATCATCAAGTGGCTCGCCCATCCATTGCCAAAGCACTGTTCGCAATTTATCTTCTTCGTGGAAACAAACACCATGATCACAACCAAAAAGGCGACCATCACTTCTGGGGAGTAGGTGACCAATCTTTCTATCGGTGTTGTTTACCATTGCATCGAAGAGAACAAATTTACGTAGTCGTTCATCTTGCGATTGAGCCAGATCAATGAGATCTACACTCTCATCAACATCAATCCACTCTTGAACTGCTCCTAAACCGTACGGGCCATCGCGGAGAATTGTTAGAGGTACAAGATGAAAACCGGCAAATTCACTGAAACGAAATGCCGAAACTTCCCTACCGGCTAGCGTTCCATCGGGAAAATCCCATAGCGGTCGCTCCCCTGCGATGGGTTTGTAAATCACATTGACTGTCTCATTATTTAGGGTCGCTTGACCAAAGAGTGTGGCATTAGAAGCATCGACTAATCGCCCAGTAATGGAGATCTCCCCTGTAGCGATTACTTCACTAACGTCGATAGCCATTTGCCCTCGGGCATAGGTGACCGGCGGGATCCAACGGGCTCCCGCAGAATTGACATGGCGGACGACCTGCACCGACTAATGCAAGAGAATCTACCGCGAAGGTAAGAGCCTCTTCGATACCTACAGTCACCTGTAAAAGAGGTGGACCCTCCAAAACATCCTCGATGATCTCGCTCTCTTCGCCACCTTGCGCCTCGATTATCAATTTCTGAGTCTGTGGGTTCCATGTTAACGAGAGCGCAGCTACTCGAAATTCCTCCGCGAAGGGAATGGTGAGTTTGGGCAAGGGGCGATTACCGCGTTGAAAATCTTGAGCTTTACCGATCTTAATTTCCTTCATAAGAGCGATGATTCGTTCAGCAAGCACCGCTAATTGACTCTTCTCGAGCGCCACTGCGATATTTCTGCGTCCATCTACAGCTTGCAGATAGAAAGTGCGCTCTCCAGGCATTCCTACAGTCGCTGAAACAAATTTCTCTGGAAAAATAAAACCATAAATTTCCCTCATCTAATTTTTCGCTCCTCCGGAAGAATTGTGTACTTCTCCACCAAGAGTCTTCGCAACCATTCTGCTTAGGCTCTCGGCTAAAGGTTGTTGAGTCCGATTAAATTGAAGTAAACGCGGACCATCTGCGGAGATCTGTGCAACTGAAATCGAGGCCGGTTCAACCACCAGGCTCTGAAAGTTCCTAAAATCCACTTTGAGCACCTGCGCAATCAGAAACTTAATGATGTCTCCGTGGCTGACTACGAGGAAGTTCTCATCTTCGTGGGCAAGGTCAATCAATGATTGATAAAAGGATGCAACGCGATCCCACACATCGACAAATCTCTCGCCACTGGGAAAGTGAACGCTTTCGGGATCACCTTGCACCTGTTTCCAGAGGGGTTCTAAGGCCAGCTCTTCCAATTTCCGACCACTCCACAACCCATAATCCGGTTCGATGATTCGACTATCGCTCTGCACGAAGACACTGCTCCCATATTGAGCGAGCCAAGGTGCGATCGTTTCGCTACATCGTTCGAGAGGGCTTACGAAAACCCTTTTCAACGGCAAGGGCCCTAGGGTTTCGATGAGCTCTTTGCTCTGCGCTACTCCAGTGGGATCTAAGCGAACGCCAGGAGTTTGTCCGGCCAGAATATTTTCAGCATTGGCAACACTTCGCGCGTGGCGAATAAGAATTACTGTTCCCAAGGCGCTCCTCCTAGATACTCTCCCACCAGAAACTTCCCTTCAGGGAGATTAGCGAAGATAGTGAGGTCGTGCAGTTAATGGAGATTCGCCAACTGGGTCGGAGCGGCCTACGCGTCTCTGCGCTTGGCTTAGGCACGATGACTTGGGGTCGAGATACCGATGAGCATGAGGCAGTAGAGCAATTTCGTTCCTTCCTTGAATATGGCGGAACTCTCGTCGACACCGCTGCAATATTCGGTGATGGGGATAGCGAACGCGTCATTGGAGGAATGCTCAACACCTTAACTCCCCGCGAATCGGTGGTGATTTCCAGCAAAGCTGGGATGACGAAAACCGGAGTCAATAATTCGCGAGGAAATCTCTTGAAGGATCTTGATGAATCATTACGCCGTTTACGAACTGATTATTTGGATATTTGGATGGTTCAAAGGTGGGATGAGAGTGTTCCACTGGATGAAACTTTAACTGCCCTGGAATTAGCGGTTTCGAGTGGTCGAGTTCGATATATAGGTATTTCGAATTTCTCCGGCTGGCAAACAGCGCGAGCCTTCACTCTGTTGGAGCGAACAATTCCACTCAGTGTTACGCAGAACGAGTACTCACTGCTCAATAGAAGTTCAGAGGATGAGATACTCCCCTGTGCTGCAGAGGTGGGATTAGGCGTTCTGGCATGGTCTCCATTAGGGCGCGGGGTTCTCACCGGAAAATACCTCAACGGAGTTCCCGCAGATTCGCGGGGAGCCAGCCCGCATCTTGGTCCATTTGTTTCGCCCTATCTGGAACCTCGATCTCGACAAATCGTGCAGGCGGTTTCGATGGCTGCAGATGGCTTGGGGTGCGCCCCACTAGAAATCGCGCTTGCCTGGGTTCGAGATGCTCCCGGCATCTCGTGCGCAATTGTTGGCGCTCGAAGCGCAGCTCAACTTCGTGGAATCCTTCGGGTAGATGAAATCGAACTTCCGGCCTTGGTCCGTAGCGCACTTGATGATGTGAGTGCACAATGATTACCTACGAATATCAACTTATCCGTGTGCCGCGAGGAACTACCAGAGGAGCGGTTCGAACAATGCTGACTGAGTATGCCGAGCGAGAGCGATGGGTTGTAGATCGAGTCCGTATTTATCCCGATGGGCGTCATTTGGTCCAACTCAAACGGAAGGTTTGGCGCCCCGATTCAGAGGGGCAAGCGCTACCGCCTCTGTAAATTCTAAGCGCGAAGGGGAGATTAAGCGCGCTGGAGGAATCGGTCTAACGCCTCTACCCCAAAGTGAATTGCTGAAACAGGTACCCGTTCATTAATTCCATGGAAAAGGGCCATGAAATCAAGTTCGGGTGGCAACTTCAGTGGTGAAAATCCATAACCGGCGATTCCTAATTTTGAAAGTCCTTTGTTATCGGTGCCGCCGCTCATGACATATGGCACTGGTATTCCCTCGGGGTCACAATCCTTAATTGCCGCACACATCGCATCAACTAACTCTCCTGTAAAAGGGAGTTCAAGTGCGGCGTCGTGAATTATTGGGTTGACCACTACATCAGGTCCAGAAAGTTCCTTGATGGTGGTGATGAATTCTTCTTCATAACCTGGCAGGAAGCGACCATCTATCACTGCTTTGGCATGTTGTGGAATGACGTTCTCCTTATATCCCGCTGACAGCATCGTGGGATTGGCCGTGTTTTGAGTGGTCGCGCCAATCATCCGCGCCATGGAACCCAATTCGGCGACAATCGGAGCGGGATTTCTCTCATCGAAATCTTTTCCAACTAGTTGCGCTACTTTTGAGAGGAAGATGCGCAAGGTTTCCGTGATTCGAATAGGCCATTGATGGTTGCCAATCCGAGCCACAGCCTCTGCTACGGCAGTTACAGCATTATCTTTATTGACCATTGAGCCATGACCTGCAGTTCCCTGTGCCGAGAGCTCCATCCAGTACATTCCCTTTTCAGAGGTTTCCACTAAGTAGAGTCGTTTTCCATTACTTAATGTTGCCGAAAATCCTCCTACCTCCGAGATTGCCTCTGTGCACCCTGCAAATGCCTCTGGATGATTCTTCACAATCCAATTGACTCCGTAGGTACCGCCTGCTTCTTCGTCTGCAAAGAAAGCGAGGACGATATCTCGATCTGGAACGAAACTTCGCTGATGCCAATCTTCGGCAATCGCAAGAATCATCGCGTCCATATCTTTCATATCAACGGCGCCACGACCCCAAATTTCGCCATCGATGATGTCACCAGACCAGGGATCCTGTCTCCAATCCTTCGCATCCGCGGGGACGGTATCGAGATGGCCATGCAACACCAACCCAGGTCGCGTTGAATTACTCCCTTTGATTCGCGCAACGACGCTTACGCGGGTAGGCGCAGATTGGTACACCACCGGATCGAGCCCACACTTTTTTAAGAACTCTGCAACATATTGCGCGACGGCACGTTCATCGCCGTCCCCGCCTCCATTGTTGACGCTGGGAATTCGAATCAAATCCTGGCAAATTTCTACCGCGCGTTCGCCAAGTGCCAGATAGTCGCTCTGCCTCATGCCCACATCATTCTATACTTTCCCAGACTTTTCCTACACTCTCCTACACTCTCCTACACTCTCCCACACTTGCCTATTCCAATGAGGTCAATACGCCTGGTTTTGATGGGGCGCGATTGCATTGGTAGGCTCAGCGCTCTTGATTATGGATAAATCAGGGAACCTGGTCCGGGTGGCGGAATTGGCAGACGCGCTAGCTTGAGGTGCTAGTGCCCGAAAGGGCTTCGGGGTTCAAGTCCCCGTTCGGACACATCAGAGTAAAAACCATTCTTTCAAGTAGATTGCTCGGCGTGCGGGCGATTCGAATATCCCATCATGGTGGAGCTGAGGCGCTTAGCCTCGAGGAGATTCCACCGCCTACTAATACCCCTGTTGATCATCTGAGGCTTCGCGTAGATATTGCCGGGGTCAACTTCATTGATGTCTATCATCGCCGCGGTCAATATCCACTCCCTTTGCCCTCTGGGATTGGCATTGAAGGAATAGGTACAGCCGAGAATGGCGAACGATACTTCTGGTTGAGCGCGATGGGCTCGTATGCGCAAGAAATTTCTCTCCCATTTGGCGCGCTCACACCATTACCTAACAACTCGCTCTCTGATGAAGATCTCCTCCCGTTACTCTGCCAAGGAATGACTGCGCACTACCTAGTGGATTCGGCATATCCCGTTAGTGAAGGTGATGTTGCGCTGGTTACCGCAGCGGTTGGTGGTGTTGGGCTCATTTTAATTCAATTACTAAAAGCGCGTGGGGCGAAAGTTATTGCACTCACTTCATCGAAAGAACGAGCAGAGCGGGCGCTCGACCATGGCGCCGATATCGCTGGACTATATGACGAGATGGAGAAAGTAACCCATGACCTAACCGGAGACGATGGCGTGAACGTGGTCTACGACTCGGTAGGGAAAGATACCTTTGATCGCTCCTTCGGGTTATTAGGAAATGGTGGAATGTTCGTGCTCTATGGTGGAGCTAGCGGTCCGGTCCCACCTTTTGATTTGATGCGGCTAAACTCCAAATCTTTAGCGATTCGCAGACCAACGCTCGCTACCTACACTGCCTCTGTGCCAGAGCGCCTCCGACGTTTGCAGGATTTACTCTCGTTACGGGGACGGGGCTTGCTTCGGTACCCAAGCGCTACAGTCTTTACACTGGCCGATGCAGCAAAAGCTCATCTTCTACTTGAATCTCGGCAACACTCCGGGAAGATTGGGTTGGCGCCATGGAAGATCTAGCGCGCACAGTCGCGATAATTCTCTTCTTTCCAGTAATTGCCTCCCCTATAACCTTTCTCTTTACCTGGAAGTTCCATCAACGATGGATTGCCATTGTTGCCATACCGATTTCAATAGTCTCGGCAACTCTTGGCACATTTCTTTTACTCAGCGAGATAGGCATCGCCGCTCGTTTCTTTGGACTCTGGGGAGTTCTCTTCGCACTTGCCACGTGGCGAATTATTTGGAAGCGATATCGAACATGATGCTGAAACCGGATTTACAGAGAGCGCGTGAGTTGATTCGCGATATTCCCGATTACCCATCTCCAGGAATCCTCTTTCGAGATCTGACACCTATGATCGCTGATGCGAAAGCGCTTCGAGCCGTCGTTGATGCGCTCGATGAATATGCGCCCGAAGCAACCCATTTTGCTGGACTGGAGGCGCGAGGATTTATATTTGCCTCTGCGATGGCTGCACGTTTAGAACGAGGGTGCATTCTCCTCCGAAAGCCAAAAAAATTGCCGCGAGAGAAATTTTCGGTCTCTTACGATCTCGAATACGGTCAAGATTCGATTGAAATACATAAAGATGCACTAACCGCCGGTGACAAAATCCTCATTGTGGATGATGTGCTTGCGACCGGAGGTACGCTCTGCGCCGCTATTGAATTACTTGCCATGACGGAGGCAGAAACTTTGGGCAGTGTTGTCGTAGCTGAAATTGGTTTTCTGGAAGGACGTAAACGAGTTGGTGCAAGATTCCCACACCATAGGGTTCACTCGCTCTTCGCGTTATAGCGTTCTGACTATTCCAATGTGATCAAGTCGTAATAATCATCTCGCCAAAGATCCTCATCTCCATCAGGCATCAGCAAGACTCGCTCGGGCGCAAGGGCGCTTACCGCCCCTTCATCGTGCGAAACGAGAACAATTGCTCCTTGATACTCGCGGAGCGCTCCAAGAATTTCCTCTCGAGATGCCGGATCAAGGTTATTTGTAGGTTCATCAAGAAGCAGTACATTCGCTGCGCTCACAACTAGTTGCGCTAGCGCCAAACGTGTGCGCTCTCCGCCACTAAGAACTTTGACTGGTTTAAAGACATCATCTCCGCTAAAGAGAAAGGTGCCTAAGACGTTACGTGCTTCACCTTCGGAGATATCTACCCGAGCTTTGAGCATGTTTGCCAACACGCTCTCCTCATAATTTAAGGATTCATGCTCTTGGGCGTAGTAACCAAGTTTCAAACCATGGCCTGGTTCAACCCCGCCGGTATCAGGCTCCAACTCGCCGGCCAACATTCGAAGCAGAGTGGTTTTCCCAGCACCATTCAATCCGAGAATCACCACTCGCGAACCTTTATCGATTGCTAAATCCACATCGGTAAATACTTCAGTAGAACCATACGACTTACTCAGCTCTTGAGCAGTGAGTGGTGTTTTACCGCAGGGTGCCGGGGTGGGGAAACGAAGTTTTGCCACCTTGTCTTTAGCACGCTCTCCCTCAGTACTAGCGATGAGTTTTTCGGCCCGTTTAAACATCACTTGTGCTGCCTTTGCCTTGCTTGCTTTAGCGCGCATTCGTTCACCCTGCTTCTGTAAAATCTCGGCACGCTTCTCGGCAATGGCACGTTCTTTCTTTCTTCGATGTTCATCTTGCTCTCTGGCAAGGAGATACTTTCTCCATCCCATGTTATATACATCAATCACATTTCGATTGGCGTCGAGATAGAAGATTCGGTTCACAACAGTTTCGATGAGGTTCGCGTCGTGACTGATAATTACCAATCCACCAGAGTACTTTCCAAGAAAGTCTCGTAACCAAACTATCGAGTCTGCATCGAGATGGTTTGTGGGTTCGTCGAGAAGCAGAGTTTCAGCATTACTAAAAAGTATTCGAGCCAATTCGATTCGTCGACGCTGTCCGCCAGATAATTCAATGAGCTTTTGCGCAAAAATTTTCTCTGGCAATCCGAGGTTAGTAGCGATTGCTTCAGCCTCAGAAGTTGCGCTATACCCGCCAGCGCTCTGGAACTCCTCCTCGGCTCGCGCATATCGCTCGAGGACCGTTGCCAATTCATCGCCTTCACTATTTGTCATCTTCTCTTCAAGTGATCGCATCCGCTCCGATATCGCATCCAGGCCTCGTACCGAAAGAATCCGATTGAGAACCGTTCCTTCTTCATCTCCGGTTCGAGGATCTTGTGGCAAATATCCGATAGTTCCACTCCGATTGACCTGCCCGCCGGCAGGTAGCGTCTCCCCGGCCAGAACCTTGGCTAGCGTAGATTTTCCAGAACCATTTCTGCCAACTAGACCGATGCGATCACCGTGATTGATTCGAATGTTCACTTCGCTCAACAACAATCGAGCACCGGCTCGAAGTTCGAGACTTGCAGTGGAAATCATGGAGAAGATGCTCTCACGGATTATTCCCGTTAAACTCCGATTCTGATTGTTCGATAGAAAATAGATGTGCACCCTGGAGGCAATGATGGCCCAAGCTCGTGGTTATGCGGTCCTTACTCCTAAAGCGGATTTGGTTCCCTTTGAGTTCGAGCGTCGGAACTTACGACCAGGTGATGTGGAAATCACCATTTCCCATGCAGGTATCTGCCACTCCGATATCCATCAGGGGCGCGAAGAGTGGGGTCAAGCCATCTTTCCTATGGTTCCAGGGCACGAAATTGTCGGGCGAGTAAAGAGCGTTGGCGAGAGGGTTTCGAAGTTTGCTCCCGGCCAACTAGTCGGAGTTGGAGTTTTTATCGACTCCTGTCGAAAGTGTGAGAACTGCAGAGCGGGTCTACAACAATATTGCGCAGAGGGAATGACCGGCACGTACAACACAATTGAACGGGATCGCACCACTGTAGCTTATGGAGGTTACTCCAACTTGATTGTTGTCGATGAGAACTACGTGGTTTCGGTCCCCGAGAATCTCGATCTAGCAGGTGTTGCGCCATTGATGTGTGCGGGCATCACTCTATATTCACCACTTCGTCATTGGGAGGCTGGGCCTGGCAAGAAGGTGGGCATCATTGGTCTTGGTGGTCTCGGACATATGGGGGTTAAATTCGCCCACGCTGTGGGTGCGCATGTCACAGTCTTTAGCCACTCCGAACGCAAGAAGAGTGATGCGCTCGAGATGGGTGCAGATGACTTTGTCGCAAACCCTAGCGAGGAATATTTCAAGAAGAACGGCAGCTCTTTCGATCTCATACTCAACACGGTTTCAGTTGATGTTGACCTTGAAAAATATCTCTCGCTCTTGCGACTTAATGGAACTCTCGTGCTGATTGGGCTACCCGGAAAGCCCTATCAGGTTCCCGCAGGAGTGCTCCTTGGTAAGCGTCGAAGACTTGCTGGCTCGATGATTGGTGGAGTACCGGAACTCCAAGAGATGTTAAATTTCTGTGGAAGCAATCAGATCGTCAGTGATGTCGAATTGATCCAGCCCGATTACATCAATAAAGCCTGGGAGCGCACCGTTGCAAGCGATGTCAAATATCGCTTCGTTATTGATGCCTCTAGTTTCTGAGAACCCCAACCGGATCTCAGAGCACAGTGGTTACTACGGTAGCTAAGATTGGGGCGATAAAGAGCGCGGGTAACATATCCCCGATAGCAATGCTTCTGATATTCAATAGTTTCAAACCAATCCCGATGAGCAGCAATCCCCCAACGCCGGTGATTGCATCTATCTGGTAATCCTGAAGCACGCTTCCGAGTATCGCGCCGACGGCGCTCCATGCGCCTTGATAGATAAGTACGCTCAAAGCCGATGCTGCAACACCCCAACCCAGGGCAGCAGCAAAAGCAATGGCTGCGAAACCATCCATAATGCTTTTGAGAATCAGCAGCTCATTCCCGTTACCTAATCCATCGCTAATACTTCCCAAAATAGCCATTGGACCAATAACGAAGATTAGAGAAGCGGTAACAAAGCCGGTGACAAAGTCCGAGTCACCTTCACTCGCAAAACGGAGCTTGAGCCGCTCTCCCACTCTGTCTAGTCGCTCCTCTATTCGGAGCAAAGATCCAAGAACGCCACCAATGAGTAGCGCGCCAAGGGTAATCAAAATCGGTTTTCCTGAACCTACCGCTTTTACATATGAACTATTCCAAAGAGCAGCACAAGCGCTCGCGCCACTTATAAAGGTGACTAGACCAAGTGCATCGGTAATCAGAGTTCGCGTCTTGTTGGAAATCTTGGATCCAACTGCTACACCAATGAAGGTTCCTAAAAGAATAGTGAGAACATTGACAAGCGTTCCAATCATGAGAATCGCCAGAAAGAAAGCGCGCCGATAATCAGAGAGTAAATCGCAAAAGGATAGAGAGTGTGGGTTTTAAACCATCGAACTAAGAATGCGATAGAGAGATAGGTGCAGATTGCAGAAACAACTGAACCCACGAGGACTGGACCCAGAATATGAGAGATTTCTGGGTCGAAGAGTTTTGGAAGCTTCAAAATACTCGCTCCCACTATGACAGGTGTAGCGATAAGGAAAGCAAAATCCGATGCTGCCGAGTGGGATAGGCCTCGTGCCAAACCTGCTGACATCGTGATTCCAAAACGACTTATTCCTGGAAAGAGCGCAGCTGATTGCGCGATACCAATTACCAATGCTTGGCCATTACCAATCTTCTCAGTATCGGTAAGCTCCCTGGTAATCCGTGATTTTTTATAGATTTCAATGGCAACAAGTAACAAGCCGTTGAGAAATAGGAAACCACCAACAGCATAAGGATCGCTGAAGAGTTCTCCTACTTCATCTTGAAAGAGAATTCCTAACACTCCAACCGGAATGGTGGCCAGAATTATCTTCCAAATTAATTGCTCAGAGGAATCAAAATTCCGTCGTTTCTGAATGCTAGTGAAGAATGCCTTAATCAGCACGAGCCAACGATTGCGAAAGAACCAAATTAATGTGAGCGAGCTCGCTAGATGCAGGGCGATGATCATCAACAGATACGGCGACTCCCCAGAGGTCTCATTGGTAAGGAAATCTCTCCAACTTCCTCCAATCCAGGCAGGTACCAGCACAGAGTGGCCTAAGCTGGAAATAGGAAATAACTCCGAGAAGCCCTGAAGAATTCCGGTGAGAATCGATTGGAAGTAGGAAACTTCAAGTGATTTCACCTTCATAGGGTACGCGACTACCCTTGAGAAGGTGCGTAGGTTCTTCTCTCACTCGATTCCATATACCCCCTGGCGTGCGAGCCATCAGTGGCAACTTTCTCCTTCTCGATCTCTGATCTTGACCATTGGACTCGTTATTTTCGGAATCGGTGATGGACTTTTGATCGTCAGCCACCTAGGCAATGCTCCGTGGAGCGTTCTGGCTCAAGGTCTTTCACTTCGTTTGGGAATTGCGATTGGTTGGGCAACCTTTCTTGTCTCTACCGCAGTCTTACTTCTCTGGATTCCTTTCAAACAACGTCCAGGAGTAGGAACAGTGGCCAACATTCTCGTCATCGCGATAGCAATTGATCTCACCGTTGCCTGGACCCCGGTCCCTGCCAATCTCGGGCTGCGAATTGCGCTGGTACTCCTGGGTATCGCGCTCGTTGGTGGAGGTTCAGCGCTCTATCTCACCTGTGGTTTAGGACCGGGGCCCCGGGATGGGCTCATGACTGCAATTCACTACTCCAGCGGATTCTCGGTGGCGCGGGTTCGAGCATCGATCGAGGGGTCGGTGCTGGCTCTGGGGTGGCTCCTGGGAGGGCGAGTGGGGTTCGGCACTCTCGCCTTTGCGCTGGGTATAGGCGCCTCGATTGCCCTCTGGTTAACCCTGTTAGGACACCTGATCAGAAATACTCCCCAGTAACTGAAAATTGGCTGAGCCTGGGGGTAGGTTGAAGGCCTTCCCTCGGTATTCACGAGCCGTCATTTCGTGGCGGGGTCGTAAACACCCCCGAAACCAAAATAGTTGAGAGGGATACATGCTCGAATCGTTATTCAAGATATCCGAACGGAAATCCTCTGTTGGCCAAGAGATTCGAGGTGGGTTAGTCACATTCTTCACGATGGCATACATCGTGGCGCTGAACCCCTTGATTCTGGCGACAACAGATGGTGCCGGTCAGTTCATTGGTGGCGGGGATCGAACCAACGCCATCATCATCGTCGCCGCGGGCACCGCACTCATCGCTGGTCTCTTGACCATCCTCATGGGCGCAGTTGCCAACTTCCCATTAGCTCTTGCTACTGGTCTAGGTCTCAACACCTTTGTGGCGGTTTCCATTGCCAAGAATTCAACCTGGGCGCAAGCGATGGGTTTGGTTCTCATAGAAGGCATAGTGATTTTGATTCTGGTTCTCACCGGTTTCCGCGTCGCGGTCTTCAAAGCGATTCCCACGCCATTGAAGGTGGCAATCTCTGTCGGTATTGGTCTTTTCATCGCACTGATCGGACTTGTCGATAGCGGCTTCGTACGTCGTACGCCAAACGTTGTCTGGGGAAGCGCTAATTCTAAACCTTCGGCAGTGCCGCTCGAGCTCGGCGATGGTGGTCAACTCGTAGGTTGGCCAATCGTGGTCTTCGCGCTCGGACTTTTCCTCACCATCATTCTGATGGTCCGCAAAGTTAAGGGTGCAATCCTTATTGGAATCGTCGTTTCCACAATACTTGCAATCATCCTTGAGAGTGCATTCAAGATTGGAAATAGTTTCGTTAGCCCAACAGAATCCAACCCACGTGGATGGGGCCTTAATACTCCAATCATCCCTGATAACCTCGTAGCAACTCCGCGCTTTGACACGCTCGGACTTGGTTTCGAAGATATCTTCGGAGCGTTCACCAATCCCAAGACCGGTTTCCTTGCCGCTCTTCTCTTAGTCTTCACCCTTCTCTTGGCTGACTTCTTCGACACCATGGGAACGATGACAGCTATCGGAAACCAAGCAGGACTCACTGATTCAGAGGGCAACGTTCAGAGCGCTAACAAGATTCTTATCGTTGACTCTATTGCTGCCGCAGCAGGTGGCGCAGCCGGAATCTCATCAAACACTTCGTATATCGAATCAGCATCAGGTGTTGGTGAAGGTGCGCGAACTGGTTTGGCTTCGGTTGTCACTGGTATTTGCTTCCTCCTCACCACTTTCCTTGCTCCATTGGTAGCGGTGATTCCCTACGAGGCTGCAACTCCAGCACTTTTGGTCGTTGGATTCCTCATGATGGCGCAAGTTAAGGCAATCGATTGGCAGGATCTAGGAATAGGTATTCCTGCCTTCTTAACAATCATCTTAATGCCATTCTCCTACAACATCTCTGTAGGTATTGGAGCTGGCTTCGTCTCTCACGTAGTTATTCGTGCGGTACAAGGTCGTAGCAAAGATGTTCATCCATTGCTCTGGGTCACCTCTCTGCTCTTCATGATCTACTTCCTCAGCTCTCCGATTCGTTCGTGGATTGGCTAGCTAAATAATCGCAAAAATCCCCAGTGTCACCGCAAAGGTGGCACCGGGGATTTTTTATAGTCTCCAATCAATGGGATCAAGACCAGCTTTCATCAAGTAATCATTTACTGAGCTGAAAGGTCGAGAACCGAAGAAGCCCCGATATGCAGAGAGCGGCGAGGGGTGCGGCGATGCAAAGATGGCGGAGTGCGGAAAACCGTTCTTCTCGGCAGCAACTTGAGCCGCTTTACCCCAGCAAATTATCGGGATTGAAGGCGCAGATTCTGCACATATCTCCATGAGCGAATCGGTGACCCGTTCCCAACCTAAACCTTGATGAGATAACGGCGCCCCAGGGGAAACAGTCAAAATTCGATTGAGTAAGAGAACTCCTACATCAACCCATTTACCCAGATGACCAGTACGTGGCCGAGGAAGGTTAAGGTCAGATACATACTCTGTAAAAATATTGTGCAAGGAGGGAGGAATCTTCTCTGAATTTTCGGGAATAGAGAAAGCTAATCCTTCAGCCATCCCAGGGGTTGGGTATGGATCTTGACCCAAAATAATCACACGGACCTTTTCCATGGGAAGTTCCAAGGCGCGAAAGATTTGGTTGCTCTCGGGAAAATATTCCTGAGTTGCTATTTGACTAAGTAACGAATCAATCAGAGCGCGATGAGGCGCTAGTACTGGTTCCCAACTTGGATGCACGTTCAGAGATCACGCTCGAGCGAACCAACGCTGACCGTCGTATGCAAGCGAAATAGGGATTCCAAAAGTTGCTGATAACGTATCTGGGGTGAGGGTGCTCATAATCGGCCCTGCGGCAACGATCTGCCCTTCCCTCATAAGTAATACGTGGGTTGTTCCAAAAGGAATCTCTTCGACATGATGAGTTACCAATATGCTCGTTGGAGAGGAAGGATCGAGAGCCAATGCGGAGAGTCGCCGCACGAGATCCTCGCGCGCGCCAAGATCCAGTCCTGCCGCTGGTTCATCAAGGATTAGCAGTTCTGGATCGGGCATGAGCGCTCGCGCTATTTGCACTCGCTTACGCTCCCCTTCGCTCATCGTGTAAAACAATTGATCTTTACGATCCCCCACCCCGAATTGATAAAGTAAGGCCAGTGCACGCGATTCATCCCACAAGTCATATAACTCGCGCCATCTCCCGGTAACTGCGTACGCAGCAGTCATCACCACATCTACGGCACGCTCATCCGGTGGGATTCGATCTGAGAGCGCTGCGCTTGCTAGACCAATTCGGGGGCGCAATTCAAAGATATCTACTCGCCCTAGCCGCTCATCAAGGATCTCGGCGCTGCCTGATGTGGGGTGGAGCAAGGTTGCAGCAATTTGAATCAATGTGGTCTTTCCGGCCCCATTAGGGCCAAGAATCACCCATCGTTGACCTTCCTCCACGCGCCAGTCGAGCGGATGGAGAATCTCCTTTGCTCCTCTTCGGAGGGTCACCTGGGCGAAATTAAGCACCGACACAAATGGAGAACCTACCGCACGAGGTGGAGTGAAAGTCGCTTCTAGAACCTGACTCCTGGATGTGGTGGCGAAAGATAACCTTGAGCCATGAGCACCGTGGTGATTGTCAGTGGCATGGATAGGCCAGGAATCACAGAGGCGCTCCTCGAGAGTCTAGATGCGATACAGCTGGCTCATGCTATTTCCGATATGGAGCAGGTCATCATTCATGGCCATTTGATTTTGACGCTGGCACTGGAAATCGATGCCTCTTCGCGCTCGCTGGCTTTGGATGCGCTCAGCGCGTGCGCGCAAGAACGTGGCCTGGAATTTCGTGCGCAAGAGGGTGATCACCATGCGGAGCCAGCAGAATCTGAAAACCCTTCAGTTCACATCACTGTTATGGGACAGGAATTAACTGCTGGCACTCTAGGGAAGATCGCGGGAATCGTTCGAGAGCATGGCGGTAACATCGAGAGAATCTTCAGAATCGCTCATTCCCCCGTTACCGCTCTTGAGTTACTGGTATCCAGCGTCGGAGTCGATCGAATCAAGAAACCTCTCGCTACATTAGCCAACCAATCGCCGGTGGATATAGGCGTCCAATCCGGGGGCTTACAACGTCGGGCCAAGAAACTAGTAGTGCTTGATGTCGATTCGACGTTGATCCAACAAGAAGTCATCGAATTGCTCGCAGCCCAAGCAAATGTCGAAGAGCGAGTCAAAGAGATTACCTCTCGCGCGATGAATGGAGAGTTGGATTTTGCGCAAGCACTAACCGAAAGAGTCTCGCTTCTTGAAGGTTTGCCCGCCGAGGTAATTGACGAGGTGCGAAAGCAGATAACTCTCACTCCAGGTGCTCGTACTTTGGTTCGTACTCTCAAGAAGTTGCATCATAAAGTGGGTATCGTCTCAGGCGGATTCATTGAAGTCATAAAGCCTATTGCCGATGAGTTGGGAATCGATTTCATGGCAGCGAATAGGCTGGAAATTATTGATGGAAAGCTCACCGGCAAGGTCCTTGGTGAGATTATCGACCGAGCCGGTAAAGCATCGGCGCTCCGAGAGTTTGCGGTGCTTGCCGATGTTGACCTCACCGATACCGTTGCAATAGGTGATGGTGCTAATGATTTGGACATGATTGCTTTAGCTGGTTTAGGCGTCGCCTTCAACGCAAAACCATTAGTGCGCGAATCTGCTGACACTTCGGTAACCACTCCATATTTAGATACCGTATTATATCTCTTAGGTATACCTCGAAATGAAGTCGCTCAGTAGATCAAAGACGACAGGCGTGGATGTCAGTCACCAAAATCCCTCGTGCCCCTAAAGTCCAGAGATCGTCCATGACCCGTTGCGCACTCTTTCGCGGCACCATTGCTCGGACAGCAGACCAACCTTCTGTGCGTAGCGGCGAAATTGTTGGTGATTCAAATCCCGGTGTGATGGTGCAAGCTTGATCAATCAAATCACTCTTGATGTCGTAATCCATCAAGACGTATTGACGAGCAATAATCACGCCACTGATTCGACGAATAAGATTGGCCGATTCTTCGCTCTCATCTTTAGCGCTAATGAGAACAGCCTCGCTCTCAAGGATCGGTTCACCGATAACTGCCAAGCCCGCTTGTCGAAGGGTTGTCCCGGTAGAGACTACATCTGCAATAGCGTCGGCAACTCCGAGCTTGATTGAACTCTCTACTGCGCCATCCAGGGGAACGATTTCGGCTTTCACTTTCGAATCCTCTAACGCTTTTGCCAAGATTCCCGGATATGCCGTAGCAATTCTCTTGCCATTGAGGTCTTTGACAGTGGCGCCCTGGGAGGATGTGACGGGAAGTGCAAATCTAAAGGTGGATCTACCAAAACCTAATTTCAAAACAATCTCTGCATGTACACCAGAGTCTATGAGTAAATCCTCACCGGTGATACCTAAATCTAGTTCACCTGAAGAAACGTAGATTGCAATATCTCGTGGACGAAGATAATAAAACTCGATTCCATTTTCAGAATCTATGGTTATGAGATCGCGAGAATCACTCCGTTGGCGATATCCAGCATCATTGAGGATTCGAACTGATTCATCCGCTAAAGCACCTTTATTTGGAAGAGCGATTTTTAACATATGGTGACTCTACAATTTTTCATAGACATCTTCGATTTCAATCCCACGAGCCAACATTAAAACCTGAAGGTGATAAAGAAGTTGACTGATCTCATTAGCTAAATTCTCATCACTCTCATATTCAGCGGCCATCCACACTTCGGCAGCTTCTTCAACTATCTTTTTTCCTATCCCATGTACGCCGGATGCAAGTAACTTGCCGGTTGTGCTTGACTGATCGGGACCATCTGTGTAATTTCGGTCGGACAGTTCATCCCATAAATCGTCAAAACTTTTCATAACGCAAGGGTAACTCAAGGTTAAGAGCTCATGCGGATGATTTCGCTCGGGTTATCTCTGTGTTGCTAGCTCTCTTAGCAAAGTGACCATTTTTGCAGGATCTTCTGCCTTGTATACAGCCGAGCCAGCCACAAAGGTATCGGCGCCCGCCTCTGTCGCTACCTCTATCGTGCTTGGTGAAATTCCACCGTCAACCTGTAGCCAAACCCCTCGATCATTTACTCCTAAACGCTTACGCGCCTGGCGTACTTTTTCCAACATTTCATTCATGAAACTCTGTCCACCAAAACCTGGTTCCACAGTCATGATCAGAATCATGTCTATTAATCCGATGTAGTCATCAAGAACCGAAAGTGCTGTTCCAGGTTTTAGAGCGATGCCAACTCGAGAGCCCAATCCATGTACATCTTCGATAATCTGTCGATGATTGATTGCAGCTTCAAAGTGGTAGGTCACGCTCGCTGAGCCCATCTCTGCAAAACGAGGCGCTGCTTTCTCGGGCTCTATAACCATGAGATGAGAGTCGACTGGAATCGGGCAGTTCTCAATTATTTTTGCCGCTTTGTCGAAGTCGAAAGTAAAATTTGGAACAAAAATATTGTCCATGATGTCAAGGTGGATCAAATCAGAGACATCTGCAACTCGCGCAATCTCTTCATCTAATCGTGAAAAGTCTGCATTGAGAATACTTGGTGTTATTCGCACAGTCACAGATTCATCCTATCGCCGCAGAGGGTTTCTTTCGAAAGAGCGCAAGATACATTGCATCAGTCCCATGCAAACCTGGCCATAATTGGATATCAAAATTCTCCGCTAATTCCATATTTTTGGGCATGTACTTTCGAGCATCTAAAAGTTCAAGGTTTTTCTCCTGCTCAAGAAGCCAATCTCTATTCATTGTCGTCTCTTCACCAACAGGTGAGCAAGTTACATACCCTAAGATTCCGCCCGCTGAAAGCAGTTCTACTGCCGCCTTCATCAACTTTCGCTGCAAATCAGCGAGATCGGCCAATTCTTCTGGTTTTTTTCGGTGCCGTGCATCAGGGCGCCTTCGGAGCGCACCTAATCCAGAACATGGCGCATCAAGAAGAATGACCGATGTGCTCCCCGGGCGGATGGGGGCCTTGAGACTATCTGCGATGACAACCTGATCGGTCATGCGAGTGAGCAGCCCCGCCCTATGTTCAGATATCTCAAGGGCGAGGAAGTTGGCCGAGGAGTGGCCCGCCCAACGACTGAGCAACGCTGCTTTACCCCCTGGCCCAGCACAGAGATCAACCCAGATGCCAACTTTCGGGCCATCTTCCGGGCCATCTTCCGAGCTAGCCGCCAATGAGAGCGCCTGCGCTACTAAAAAAGAGCCTTGATCTTGCACCCCGCCGTGGGCGTTACGAATTTCCTCGAATTGCTCAGGGTTACCCTCTAAATATCGGCAGCTCGAGGACCAGTGGCTCTCTTGGCTATTAGAGAGCGACTGCCTCGACCACTGATGACCGGGATAGATCACTCCCGTCGTCCGTGGATTGACATTATTTGCTGCCAACTCTCGTTTGACGGACTCCATATCCCCTAAACGTTCGAGATATTTCTCCACTATCCATTGTGGATGGGCATATTCGAGTGAGAGCTTCTCTAGTTCATTTAATCCTTCACTCAAGTTATCAATCCAAGTTGACTCAGATTTCTCACTGATTCGTCGAGATATCGCATTAACAAACCCTGATGCCGATCCTGACTTATTTCGCACCACCAGCCGGACCGCTGAATCAACGGCAGCATGCGGCGGGGTTTGTAGCGTGAGTAACTGATGAGCAGTTATTCGAAGGATATTTAACGGGGTTCGATCGATTTTCCCGATTTTTCGCGATGCGGCGCTCTCAATCACCTTGTCATAGAAGAGGCGTTTACGGAGAGTGCCATAAACAAGTTCGGTGACGAACGCAGCATTTCGTGCTTCGAGTGGGAATCGTCGTAGCTCGCTTGGTAGCACCAAATTGGCATATCCATCGTGCGCTTCGATTTTCAAAAGCACACCGAGGGCTAAGTTTCTCGACTCAAAGCCTGAATCAATACGCTCTGGCCTTCGTTTATTCAAATTTCTCGCCAATGCCCAGAGTTACTCCCCGCAACCATTCTTCGCAGGACATTTTTCTTTTCCCGGCTGGCTGCACCTCAGCAAGACGTATAAATCCAGAGCCAGTGGCCACAAATACACCCGCATCTACTCTGACAATCTCACCTAATGTGAGTGCTGCTCGAGATGCAAGCGCTGCTTCATCCTTTTGTTCAGCGCGAATGGCCCGATGAACTAAAAAACGCTCCCCGCGGAAAGAAGTCCAAGCGCTTGGCCTTGGATTAAATGCCAAAATTTTTCCGACTATTCGATCACTAGATTGACTCCAAGCGATCTTCGCTTCTTCGGTGGAGATCTTTGGAGCTAGCGCCACTCTTCCTACATATTCACTTTGCGGGATTGGAGGCTCTCCCTCGCAAATCCTCGACAAAATTACATTAATTTCATTGGCAGCCTCTTTAATGAGAATCTCCCACACCTCTCCAGTTGTCAATCCAGAGATGGGCACTTCCCTGCTCTGAAAAAAGATCGGACCGGTATCCATTCCTTGGTCGAGTTGAAAAACACTGTATCCAATCATTTCTGCTCCCGCTTCAATCAACCGTTGTACCGGAGCTGCCCCACGGGCCTGTGGCAAATGTGAGAAGTGAATATTGACCCAACCACGCTTGGGAAGAGTGAGGAGATCTTCAGGGATCAACTGCCCGAAAGCTACGACCAATGCAACATCTGCAGAGGGTAGAAGGTTGCGAATTCCCTCTAAATTGCTCTCTTCATAGACGCAGAGCCCACTCTCCCTTGCCCACACGCTTACTGGTGATGGTGAGAGCGCACCACTTCTCCCCCGAGATTTGGGTGGATTCGTTATGACAGAGAGAATTTCAGCTCCGCTGTGAAACACAGAATCGAAAATTGGTAAAACCAATGACGGAGTGCCAGCGAGTATTACGCGCACTAGAGGCCCAGGCCACCAGTTGCGTGTGGTGAAAACCTTATTTGGGGAGGGTTCAAGCCGAACCACTCACTATCTTTTATATCCTTCAACGCAAGTTTTCTGGTTTC
>VGAL01000006.1 GCA_016870715.1 Actinomycetota bacterium
ATTTCTCTAAGAGATAGGTGCTATCAATTCGGTAAAGATTAGCGAGAACGCGGATATGGCCACGGGCGTACACATCGCCACCACACAGTGAGAAGTCATTCCGCTCAAGCGCTGCTACCAAACTCGAACGTAGCTTGGTCTTTTCAGCAACTTGCTCCAGTGAGAGTTCAGCCGCGTTACGAGCGGCTAATAGATCTGAGCCAATCGACCTATCTGACCTATCTGACATATCTCACCTCCCTGGGGGAATCAGGAAGATAAGGGTAAGTCCAGCAATGTGCGGTGGACAAGTCCTGCGAAAATTAACTTCGGAGCGAGGCAAGAACCCCTGGTAGCTCCTCTGCTGAGATCAGCACTTCGCGCGCTTTCGAGCCTTCACTTGGTCCGACAATCCCCCGACTTTCCATCAAATCCATCAATCGCCCTGCCTTGGCAAATCCAACGCGTAATTTTCGTTGCAACATCGAGGTCGATCCAAATTGAGTTGAGACCACGAGTTCTACCGCCTGTAGAAGTAAATCTAAATCATCTCCGATATCTGAATCGATATCACTTCGTTTATTGACTGGGGCCGTGACATCTTCGCGATACTGCGCCTCTCGTTGGTTCTTCACATGGTAGACAACGGATTCGATTTCACGTTCAGAGACATATGCACCCTGCAATCGCATCGACCTACTTGCCCCCATCGGAATAAATAAGCCATCACCTTGCCCAACGAGTTTCTCTGCTCCCGAAGCATCAAGAATTACGCGACTATCGGCGAGACTGCTTGTAGCAAAAGCTAGCCGCGAAGGAACGTTAGCTTTGATAAGTCCAGTGACTATGTCCACACTTGGGCGTTGCGTTGCAAGGACTAAATGAATTCCCGCGGCGCGAGCAAGTTGAGTGATTCGCACAATGGAATCTTCCACATCTCGAGGAGCAACCATCATCAAATCTGCCAATTCATCGACGATGACAAGTAGATATGGATATGGTTTCAACCTTCGCTGGCTGCCTGGGAGCGGTTTTAACTTTCCGGCTTTGACTGCCTTGTTGAAATCATCGATATGCCTAAAACCAAAATTCGATAGGTCGTCGTAACGGTTATCCATCTCTTTAACTACCCAGGCAAGTGCATCGGCTGCCTTTTTCGGATTGGTGATAATTGGTGATATGAGGTGTGGAATACCTTCATATGCATTTAATTCCACACGCTTGGGGTCAACGAGAATCATCCGCACTTCATCAGGGGTCGAGCGCATGAGAATCGAAGTGACCAAAGAGTTGATCATGCTGGATTTTCCCGAACCAGTAGCGCCAGCCACCAGTAAATGTGGCATCTTGGCTAGGTTTGCACAGATGAAATTACCTTCAACATCTTTACCCAAACCAATGACAAGCGGATGCTGCTCATTTGCAGCTACTTGAGAGCGAAGGACATCGCCAAGGGCGACTACCTCGCGGTCGGCGTTGGGAATTTCGATACCCACTGCAGATTTCCCTGGAATCGGACTCAAGATACGAACATCACTACTTGCCACTGCATAAGAGATGTTCTTACTTAAGGCAGTGATCTTTTCAACTTTGACCGCGTTACCCAACTCGACTTCATATCGGGTCACTGTTGGCCCGCGCATCACGCCGGTGACTTCGGCATCAATATCGAACTGAGCAAATACCTCGTGGAGAGCTACTACGACAGTCTCGTTAGCTTTTGTCTTTCCTTTGGTGGCTGGAGAGCTCTTCAATAAATCGGCAGCGGGGAGAATGTAATCAAGCATCTCTGATAATTCCAACTGTTCTGCTTCAGTTAGCGCAGGTTGCACTGCCGGGGCTGGAATCGGTGGCTGGGTGACCAGTTGAGTGGAATGGTTCATTAACTGGGTTTGCTCAATCCCATCCTCATCACCATCGACCTCCTCCACTTCATCCGCTGCTTCGTCGAGATTCTGTTCATCCTCTTGATATGCAATCACTGGCGTTTCGAAAGGTTCATTCTCGCTAATCTCAAAATCTTCCTCATGCTCCTGTTCGCGACGGAGCCTACGTGCCTCTAATTGATTTGCCGCAGCGCTTGATGCACCTTTGAAGAGCGAAACAATTTTTGCGCTGGCAACATTTAATGGAGTAGCAGTTGTCACCAAGAGACCGAAGAGAATCAGAATGAGCAAGATTGGAACTGCAACCCACGCTGTGACTAAGGCTATGAGTGGAGCAGAAATCCCATAACCGAGCCATCCTCCGCCGCCGCGCATATCGGTTGCACCATCTGCAGGAATTGGCGAGTGCGCAATGATGTGTAGCAGGCCAGTAAGACCCACCACTATCGTAGAAATGCCAATCGTTATACGACCGGTTGCAGCAGATTCTTGAGGTGTGCGCAATAAACGAATACCTAAGTAGAACAAAAGTGCTGGAGTGATAAATCCAATCTTGCCGAATGCGCCGGCAACCACTGCGTGGATGAGATTCCCAAAGAAATTATCTAATCGAAACCAGATTCCCGCGCTGGAGATCAGCGAAAGGATGATGATGAATAATCCCAATCCATCTCGACGATGTGCCGGGTCTAATTCTTTAGCGCCTTTTAATAAGAAACGAATAGCACCACCAATCGCAGAGGCAATTGCGAGCCAGATTTTCCCAATGGCGCCGCGCGATCCCTTGCCGCTTCGGGCAGGGGAATTCCCGGTTTTCTTTGCGCGCGCCATACCCAAGAGGGTAAATCCTCGATAAACAGCGGGCTGTGAGGCGCGCCGATTGGAAGTTGCTTCAGACCTCGATGACTACTGGGACGATCATTGGGCGACGTCGATGTTCGCCTCCGACCCATTTTCCGACAACGCGACGAACTGTTTGCGAGAGTTGATGTGAACCTGTCACTCCACTTACTACAGCCTCAACAAGAGATTCGACGATTCGTTCGCGCACCTCATCGAAGAGTGATTCATCTTCAGCAAAACCGCGTGCATGTATATCTGGGCCAGCAACAATCTTCCCAGTCTGTGCCTCTATTACGACGACTACTGAGATGAAGCCCTCTTCACCAAGAATGCGCCGGTCTTTCAAGGATGCATCAGAGATATCGCCAATGCTCGAACCATCTACATAGACGTAACCACACGGCACAGCTCCCACAATCGATGCCTTGTGGTTGATTAAATCAACGACCACGCCATCTTCAGCTAACAGCACGTTCTCACTTCGCACGCCTGATGATTTCGCAATCGCACCGTTAGCGCGCAAATGACGCCATTCACCATGAATGGGAAGGACATGCTTTGGTTTGACGATGTTGTAGCAATAGAGAAGTTCACCTGCGGCAGCGTGACCAGAAACGTGGACTAGAGCATTAGATTTATGAACTACTTTCGCACCACGACGTGTAAGTTCATTGATCACTCGATATACCGCATTCTCATTTCCCGGAATAAGCGAAGAGGCGAGGATTACTGTGTCGCCGTAGCCGACCTTTATATTGTGATCTCCATACGCCATTCGCGAGAGCGCAGCTAACGGTTCGCCTTGGGAACCAGTGCAAACCAACACCACATTATCGCCGAGGCTATCGACATCCTTGCTCTCAACAATCAATGATGGTGGGACATGTAAATACCCCAACTCCTCGGCTACTCGCATATTACGAACCATAGATCGGCCGATGAATGCCACCTTTCGATTGTGATTCATTGCGGTATCGAGCACTTGTTGGATTCGGTGAATATGTGAGGCAAAGGAGGCGACAATTATTCGTCGGTTGGTTGATGCGAAAATCCGATCGAGCACTGGCATAATCTCAGCTTCGCTCGTAACAAAACCTGGTACATCAGCATTCGTAGAATCGACCATAAATAGGTCGACCCCTTCTTGACCCAAGCGCGCAAAGGTGCGCAAGTCCGTTAACTTCCCATCAAGAGGCAACTGATCCATCTTGAAATCACCAGTGTGCAGGATGGTTCCCGCTTTAGTAGTGATCGCAATCGCCAGTGAATCTGGAATCGAGTGGTTCACGGCAACAAACTCACAATCAAACTCACCAATTCGCAACTTCTCTCCGGCGACTACTTCTTGCGTTAACGGAGTTATGCGGTGCTCCTTCAATTTCTCTGTTATAAAGGCGAGGGTGAGTTTGGAGCCGATAATTTTGATATCACCGCGCTCGCGCAGTAGGTACGGGACTGCGCCAATGTGGTCTTCGTGTCCATGCGTGAGAATCACCGCCTCCACATCTGCTAAACGATGTCGAATGTAAGAGAAGTCCGGAAGAATGAGGTCGATTCCAGGTTGATTCTCTTCAGGGAAGAGAACACCGACGTCAACAATCAATAGCTTTCCATTATGTTCAAAGACGGTCATATTTCGACCGATCTCTCCCAAGCCGCCTAGAGCGACTATTCGTAAGCCATCTTTGGGCAACTCTGGCGGCAGCGAATATTCAGGATGGGCGTGTGTCATTAAGAATTTCTCTCTCTCATATGAGCTTTACGCGCCCATCAGTCAGATCGCGACGTAATTGCGCAATCTGTTCTGTGGTTGCATCAACAAGTGGAAGGCGAACCTGTCCACCCGGTAAGCCCATTAACGTCAAAGCAGCTTTGGTAAGGATCGCACCTTGGGTACGGAAGGTGCCGGTATAAACGGGAAGAAGTTCCTGATGCAGTTCAAGCGCTCGTTCGCTCTTGCCTGCAAACCATGCATCAATCATCTCACGAAGTCGAGCGCCCACGGTGTGACCGCAGACCGATACACATCCAACTGCGCCGACCGAGAGCAACGGAAGATTGAGGATGTCATCACCGGAATACACTGGAATCCCAGATCGCTTGATTACCCAGGAGGTTTCGGCAACATTTCCTTTTGCATCTTTGAGCGCAACAATTCGCGGATGCTCAAATAGGGAGACAATCGTGTCGCTCTCAATAGGAATTCCAGTACGGTGTGGAATGTCATACATCATCACCGGAAGATCGGTGGCATCAGCGATTGCTCTAAAGTGGGCGGCGATACCGCTTTGTGGTGGCTTGTTGTAATACGGAGTGACTACCAATAACCCATCTGCGCCAGCGCTTTGCGCTTGCTGACCTTGAATGACGCTATGCGAGGTTTCATTATTTCCCGCGCCGGCAATGACATGAATCTTCGGACCAACAACTTTTTTAACTACCTTGATAATCTCAACTTTTTCTTCATCACTTGTTGTGGGCGCTTCACCGGTGGTGCCATTGACCACGATGCCATCATGTCCAGTTGAGAGTAAATGAGCAGCAATCGCCTCAACCCCTGCCCAGTCAATCTCGAGCTCCTTATTAAAAGGAGTGACCATCGCGGTGATAAGCCGACCAAAGGGGGGTGCAATCTGCATAGTGGCAAGGCTACCGCGCTGACTACCTACGGAGCCACGCGCCCTGATTTTTCAAAGGCTGCATGGGTCAAGGGCATCAGGCGCGCAAAGTCTGCTTCCATCTTCTCGGCGACCATTTCAATCTCGCGCTGAGGGTAACTCGGGAAATGCGAGCCCTCGCGGGAGGTTCGAAGAGAGAGGAAATTCATCAACGCTCGAGCATTCATCGTGACATACATCGATGAGAAGAGACCCACAGGTAGAACTGCTCGTGCGACCTCACGCGCAACACCCGCATCTAGCATCTTTTTGTACTCCGCATAAGCAGCAAGGTAGGCACTCTTCATCGATGCAACCGTTAATGCATGTTGCTCATCGCTTCCATCTACATATGTGTATGCCCCAGGTTTACCTTCTTGAACTAATGGACGATTTCGTGCCGGAATATAGAAAATCGGACGTAGCTCTCGGTAACGACCGCTCTCCTCGTTATACGAGGCGATTCGATGTCGCATAAATTCTCTAAAGACGAATATTGGCGCGGAGACGAAGAAGGTCATGGAGGTGTGCTCGAAGGGGGTGCCGTGGCGCTCACGCGCGAGAAAGTTGATTAGCCCCACCGAGCGCTCAGGATCTTTTCCAATTTCATCGAGCGAGGTCTCACCTGAAGTGGATACCCGAGCAGCCCAGATGACGTCGGCATCGCTCGCACTGGATTTCACTAACTCAACGGTTACATCGTCGAGAAATACCGGTTCCATCTCTCGTTCTTCATTTGCCACGCGTCAGACCCTACCCTGAGATAGGGCAAGATACGCATATGTCCCGCGCGGTGATTCGTGACTCACTCAGCATCTCGATTGCTGTTGGTACCTATGGAGCAGCCTTCGGGGTAGCAAGCGTTGCCGCCGGATTATCGATTGCGCAAACCTGCGCGCTCTCACTTCTGCTCTTTAGCGGCGCATCGCAATTTGCAGTTGCTGGAGTTCTCGGTGCAGGTGGAAGCGCAATGAGCGCAATCGCCGCGAGCGCACTATTGGCGCTACGTAATGGTTTCTATGGCGCACGCATGGCCCCCCTTCTTCAGGTTCGTGGCTTCAAACGGTTGCTTGCCTCACAAATCACGATTGATGAATCAACAGCGGTTGCTTTGGCTCATGAAGAAAAGAGTGCCAGCGATGCACGTAAAGGATTTTGGTTAACTGGTGGCGGTATCTATCTCTTCTGGAATCTTGCTACTTTGCTCGGCGCGCTCGGCGCCAATTCACTCGGCGATCCTGCGCAGTGGGGACTTGATGCAACTATCCCCGCTGCCTTTCTCGGTTTACTCTGGCCACGACTAAAAAGCAACATCTCTCGACTCGTTGCGCTCGCTGCAATTTGCCTTGCCCTATTGCTCACACCATTTCTCTCACCTGGTTTACCAATTATTGCCTGTGTCCTCATTCCGATTATTGCTGGTTGGCGGGTGCGTACCTGATGTGGAGCGCTGTTATCGGAGCGAGCGCGTTGGCATTCGCTTTCAAATACATTGGCCAATCGATTCCCCAGTCAGTTCTTACCAATCCGCGAATCGCCAAAATTGCAGACCTGATCCCTACCGCCCTCTTAGCAGGATTAGTGGCGGTGCAGACATTTGCTTCCAAGACTGAACTTGTCGTAGATCAGCGAATAGCAGGAGTTGCTGTAGCAGCAGTAGCACTTTACCTACGAGCGAATTTTCTCGTGATGTTAATTGCTGCAACGCTAACCTCTGCGTTACTCCATCAGTTGTAAAAAATTATTTGACGAGACCCAACGACTGTAACTTCGCTTTTAGTGTCGCATCGCTCGGTTCGGTTAAGTGGGTGCCATCATCGAAGACTATGACTGGAATCGAGCGCATTCCTCCATTGATTTCGATGACCTTCTCGGCTGCACTCTCAACTGCATCAACATCGATGATTGTGTAAGGCACATTCAATTCATTGAGTAATCGTTTTGATCGACGGCAATCGCCACACCAATCTGCGCTGTACATCGTAATCATCTGCACTTACCTCCCACTTTCTCCCGCAAGGTCAAGGAAATTCTCCAGCCCAAAAGTTAATCCCGGAACGTTAACTACTCTAGAGATGCCTAAAAGCACTCCCGGCATGAAACTCTGACGGTCAAGTGAATCGTGGCGAATGGTCAGGGTCTCCCCTACTCCCCCGAAGATCACCTCTTGATGTGCGACGAATCCACGTGCGCGAACCGAATGAATCGGCACGCCACCAACATTGGCACCGCGCGCACCAGCAAAGCTCTCTTTCGTGGCGTCTGGCATCGGCGCGCTGTTAGCTTCGCGTCGAGATTGCGCTATGAGTTCGGCAGTCCGTTTTGCAGTTCCACTTGGCGCATCGACTTTATTCGGATGGTGTAATTCAACTATCTCTACTGATTCAAAGAGTGGAGCGGCTTTCTTTGCAAACTCCATCATCAAGATTGCACCCAGCCCAAAGTTTGGAGCAATGAGCACTCCCACCGAAGGCTTCTTCGATAGCAGGGATTTGAGAGTTGCAATTCGAGTATCGTCAAAACCTGTTGTGCCCACTACTGCATGGATACCGTTGTTGATAACGAATTCTAAATTCCCCATCACAGCATCCGGAGTAGTGAAATCCACGATTACATCTGCTTTATTGGCAACGAGTGCTTCGAGTGAATCTCCAAGATCAAGAGCAGCGACTACTTCCATTCCTGCAGCGTTGTTGACTGCAGTGACAACTGTGCTTCCCATCTTGCCGCGCGCTCCGAGAACTCCCACTCTTATTACTTCTGTCATTTCGCCACCGCCGCTGCGAACTGTGCACTCTTCTTGTACGGACCAACGATTGCAAGGGTCGGCTGCGCGGTAAAAATTTCTGCAGCCAATTGGCTAATAGCCTTGTGATCTACAGCTCGTACAGCTGAAAGAATCTCGTCCATACTCTTAATTTCACCATAAACCAACTCGCTCTTGCCGATTCGGACCATGCGCGAGCCGGTGTCCTCTTGTCCCAAGACTAGTGAGCCAGCAACCTGACCCTTTGCCCGCTCAAGCTCCTCGTTTGAGAGGCCAGAAGCAATGACATCACCGAGCACATCTCGGAATATCGTGGTGACCTCGTTGGCTTTCTCTGGGTTGCATCCGGCATAGAGCGAGAGGATTCCACCTCCTGCAAATTGTTGGATCGAGGCGTAAACCGAGTAGGCAAGACCCCGCTTTTCACGAACCTCTTGAAACAGGCGCGAGGACATTCCCCCACCAAGAGCAGAGGTCAGCACAGAGAGCGCGAACCGACGTTCATCATTCCGATCTAGGGATGGAAAACCGAGGAGAATATTTGCCTGTTCACTCTTTCGAAAAATCAACCCAATCTCACCCATGCCGCGCGCACGTACTTTTGCTATTGGTCGGAGCGCTGCGGGTTTCGCGGTGGAGTCGAGGAAATCTCCAAGGAGCGCAGTAACGCGCTCTACGACTCGTTCGTGCTGGACATTTCCGGCAACCGCAATGACAAGATTCTCAGGAAGATACTTTTTCTTGTAATAAGAGTGGACCGATTTGCGGGACATATTCGTAATGGAATCAACGGTCCCTAAAATTGGACGACCAATTGGGCTATCTCCATAAAGTGTCTCAGCAAATAAATCATGTACTAAATCACTGGGATCATCATCACGCATCGCAATTTCTTCGAGGACTACAGTTCGCTCGGAATCGACATCCTCGCTTCGAATCACAGAATCACGAATCATGTCGCAGATAACTTCAGTTGCGATTGAGAAGTCGCTATCGATTACTCGAGCATAAAAACAGGTGTACTCCTTGCCCGTGAATGCATTCATTTCGCCGCCAACAGCATCGACTGCGGCTGAAATATCTAACGCGGATCGAGTATTGGTTCCCTTGAAGAGGAGATGTTCGAGGAAATGTGAGGCTCCAGCAACGCTCGGGCTCTCATCACGTGAACCAACATTGGCCCAAATACCGAACGCGACGCTACGAACGGTGGATACCTCTTCCGTCACGATCCGAAGACCAGACGGAAGAGTTGTCCGCGAAAGCGTCATCTCGCTATTTACTCTGGCTTATCAGCTAAGACAGGCTCTAGAGAGAGCTTGCCCTTCTCATCGATCTCACCGATGACGACCTCAATCTGGTCGCCCACCTTCATGACATCCTCGATGTTCTCGATGCGCTTGCCACCGTGCATCTTGCGAATCTGCGAAACATGGAGCAAGCCATCTTTACCTGGGTAGAGAGTGATGAAGGCTCCGAAGTTAGCGATCTTCACAACAGTTCCGTTGTATTTCTCGCCGACAGAGGGAACGTGTGGATTAGCAATCGCCATCACGCGCGCCTTAGCCGCCTCAGCTGCAGCACCTTCGGTAGAACCGATATAAATGGTGCCATCATCTTCGATCGAAATCTCAGCGCCAGTCTGGTCCTGAATCTCGTTGATTACTTTGCCCTTAGGTCCAATCACTGCACCAATCTGATCGGGATTGATCTTCACGGTAATGATTCGTGGAGCGAGCAAGCTCATCTCATCGGGGGTATCAATCGCGCTATTCATGATTCCAAGGATGGTCAATCGCGCTTCCTTTGCTTGCAGCAACGCACCAGCAAGAACTGATGCAGGAATGCCATCGAGTTTGGTATCCAATTGCAATGCGGTGACAAATTCCTTTGTTCCTGCAACTTTGAAATCCATATCTCCAAAGGCATCTTCTGCGCCCAAGATATCGGTGATAGCGACATACTCGGTCTTGCCATCGACGTCATCCGAGATTAGACCCATTGCGATACCGGCAACTGGAGCCTTAAGTGGCACGCCAGCGTTGAGTAGCGCCAAAGTGGATGCACAAACCGAGCCCATGGAGGTAGAACCATTGGAGCCGAATGCTTCCGAAACCTGGCGGATCGCATAAGGGAACTCTTCGCGAGTTGGAAGAACTGGCAGGAGTGCGCGCTCAGCGAGTGCACCATGGCCAATCTCGCGACGCTTTGGCGAACCTACTCGTCCAGTCTCTCCCGTTGAATAAGGAGGGAAGTTGTAATTATGCATGTAACGCTTAGTTGTCTCTGGATTGAGAGTGTCGAGCTGCTGTTCCATCTTCAACATATTCAAAGTGGTGATTCCCATGATCTGGGTTTCGCCACGCTCAAAGAGGGCAGAACCATGGACCCGTGGCACAACCTCGACTTCAGCGGTGATTGGACGGATATCACGCGGACCGCGACCATCGATACGAACCTTCTCGCGAAGAACTCGCTCACGTACCAATTTCTTTTGGAGAGAGCGGAAAGCAGATTTCACTTCCTTTTCGCGTCCTTCGAATTCAGTAGCAAGCGCTTCAAGTAATCCACTTTCAATCTCTTCGAGCTTTGCTTCGCGATCAGCTTTGGAGACGATAGTCAGCGCCTTGGCTGTCGTGTCTTTTACCTTCGCAGCAACTGCCTCAGCAGCGTCGCTCTGGTACTCGAGGAAGACCGGGAATTCTGCAGTTGGCTTCGCAGCAACTTTGGCAAGTTCGAGCTGAGCTTCGCAGAGAGTTTTAATGAATGGCTTTGCGGCATCAAGACCCGCACCGACAATCTCTTCGGTTGGCGCTTGAGCGCCACCTTTGATGAGATCAATTGTGTGTGTAGTTGCCTCCGCTTCGACCATCATGATGGCAACATCGTTGCCAGCAATCCGTCCTGCGACGACCATATCGAATACGGCACGCTCTAATTCAGAGTGGGTCGGGAATGCAACCCATTGACCGTCGATAAGTGCGATTCGTACGCCACCGATTGGGCCAGAGAATGGCAATCCTGCTAATTGAGTGGACATCGACGATGCGTTGATTGCCACTACGTCATATAGATGAGCTGGATTGAGCGAAAGAACGGTAACTACGATCTGAACTTCATTACGAAGTCCTTTGACGAATGATGGACGTAGCGGACGATCGATGAGTCGGCAGGTAAGGATCGCATCCTCACTTGGACGACCTTCGCGTCGGAAGAATGAACCAGGAATGCGCCCAACTGCATACATGCGCTCTTCAACATCAACCGTTAAGGGGAAGAAATCGAATTGATCCTTTGGATTCTTGGATGCTGTGGTTGCAGAGAGCAGCATTGTGTCCTCATCGAGAGTGACCACTGCTGAACCTGCTGCTTGTCGAGCAATGCGTCCTGTCTCGAATCGAATGATTCGCTTTCCGAACTTTCCATTGTCAATGACTGCTTCTGATGAATGTACTTGTGTGTCGTGACCCGACATGGGTCGTCTCCATATCTCGCGAGCGTTGGCTATCTGCGATGGAGATCATCGATCGAAGCTGTCGGCATAAATATCCGAGAGCCACTACCGAGGACCCCAACCTATAGAGCGTGAGTTCTCGCGCTTGTGTGTGTTTGTTATCGGCGCAGGCTGAGTCGATCAACAATCGAGCGATAGCGCTCGATATCAACCTTCTCCAGATACTGGAGTAAGCGGCGACGGCGTCCAACCAAAAGCAAAAGGCCACGGCGACCATGGTGGTCGTTGGCATTACTCTTCAAATGCTCTGTGAGGTCATTGATTCGTTGTGAGAGCATCGCAATCTGCGATTCAGGGCTGCCGGTATCCACGGCAGAGTTGCCGTAGGTGGAGATGATCTCCTTCTTCTTTGCCGGAGCTAACGCCATGTTCTCGTTCTCACTTTCGTCCTGATTGAGTGTCGTCGTCTTTTACTTACGCCAGATTGGGGGGCCCGTATCTCGGGCGCAATCCCTACCTGTCCGACTGCCTAGGCTACCAGCGGGCTCCCAATCAGCCCAATCAACCCAATGGGCCCGCTGCCCGCGCGATCAACTCCTTGGCCTGAGCGCAATCGGCTGCCATTTGAACCAGAAGCGGTTCGAGGGCGGGAAAGGCGATTGTGGGGCGAAGAAAGGAGAGAAATTCAATGGATGCCCGCTGGCCATACAAATCTAAATCATCGCGATCAAGGGCGTAAGCCTCTACTTGGCGAGGGCGCTCACCTGGGAAGGTAGGAGGGAAGGTGGGATTGGTGCCAATCGAAATAGCTGCTGGCAACCGATCGCGCTCAACATAGAGATAACCAGCATAAATTCCATCAGGTGGTATCGCCATTCCCGTCAACTGTTCCAAGTTCGCCGTGGGATAACCGATTTCACGACCACGCTTCTCACCATGGATAACTTCACCTTGCACGAAATGCGGTCGTCCAAGTAGCGAGTGCGCTAATTCCATCTCTGCTCTTGCGACATGGCCACGAATCCGCGTAGATGAGATGGGGCCATGTTCATCGGCAAGCAACGGAACCGCCTCTGCATCAACATACTTTTTAATATCGGTGATAGTTCCGCTGGCTCGAGCGCCAAACGAGAAATTCTCGCCGACCACAACATGAGCGGCATTGAGTACATCTAAAAGTATCTCCTCAATAAAAGCATTGGGAGAGAGCGCAGCAAATTCCTTGCTGAATGTGAGCACCTCAACATCTTCCGCTCCGTGCTTCTCCAACAACTCCACTCGACTATGAATATTAAGGAGTAACGCAGGTTGTTTCTCAGGAGCAAGAATTGCAGTGGGATGTGGATGAAAGGTGAGTGCGGTGACAGGAAGCGAGAGAGAGTGTGCGATTTCCCGAGCTCTGCCGAGTATCTTTTGATGCCCTCGGTGGACGCCATCGAAGATGCCAATCGCAACGACTGATTTGCTCGATCCGTTCATGGCTCAATTCTACTTATCACCAAAATTGGTTGGGCTCGCCCACCTTTTTCTGCCAGCAAAGCAATGAACCTGCCATCTGGGGTGAAGCCAGCGCTCTTGCCATCTTTTTCACTGTGCAAATCGATGGAGCGTCCATGGCTGACACTTGCCACTTCTTGCTCGCTGAGGTCGCGTCGGAGAAAGAGTCGGGAGATCGCCGAGTCGATAGATAGTAATTGGGGGCTATGCCGGAGCTCTTCTATAGAAATCGCATCTGTTAAGGAAAAAGGTGAGACGTGGGTGCGGCGCAACGAAATCAAATGCCCCCCGACTGAGAGCGCATCACCTAAATCTCTAGCAATCGAGCGAATGTACGTGCCAGCAGAACACTCCACGCCAATTGTCACATCGATTAATTCTGGTGCACGCACTATCTCTTTTATCTCGATGGAGAATACCGATACTCGACGCTCTTGCAATTTCACTTCTTTTCCTGCACGCGCCAATTCATAAGCACGTTTACCGTCGACCTTGATTGCCGAATAGGTACTCGGGCGCTGATAGATCTCCCCCACTTGCTTTGCCAGCGCCTGACTAATCATCTCGTCAGATATTTCCTTAAGTTCAGATGGGTTGGAGCTGATGACTTCACCGGTTAGATCATCTGTGGTTGTTCTCGCCCCGAGACGAATAATCGCTTCGTAACTTTTTCGTCCATCGGTGATGTACTGCAGTAATCGAGTTCCATTGCCCACACCGAGTACCAAAACACCAGTAGCGAAGGGGTCTAACGTGCCGGCGTGGCCAACGCGCCGTTCGCCAAGTGATTTACGTGCAATCGCTACAACATCATGGCTGGTGAAGTCAGATTCCTTGTCTATAACTAAAAAACCAGACTTCATGTCAGCAACTTTTATTGCTTGGGCTTGCGATAAGGATCGCTCTCGCCTGCATAATCTGCGCCGGTTCGTTGAGCGTCCAGCTCTAAATCACGCGCAGCGCTCTTAGCCAATAAATTCTCTAGCGTTGCCGCGCTCTCAGGAAGTGCATCAAGATGAAATTCGATTGTCGGTACCACTCGCAAGCCCAGTTCACGCCCCAATGAGGAACGAATTACTCCCTTGGCGCTTTCAAGTGCTGCAGCCGAATTCTTCCGCTCTTTTTCATCACCCAAGACAGTGTAGAAAATTGAGGCGTTCTGCAGATCTCCAGTGACACGTACATCAGTTATCGTTACAAAACCCAATCTAGGGTCTTTGATCTTGCCTTCGCAGGCGGCAGCGACAATCTCTTTGATTCGATCTGCAACCTTACGAGTACGAAATGAACGAGTGGCTCTGACCATTAGGCACGCTTCTTCTCGCGCATCTCGTAAACCTCGATGATGTCACCGCTCTTGATGTCGTTGTAGGAACCCAATCCGATACCGCACTCGAAGCCCTCTTTCACTTCAGTAGCATCATCTTTGAAGCGCTTCAACGAGGCGATGGTCAGATTGTTGCCATGAACTGTTCCCTCACGGAGGACTCGTGCCTTTGCATTACGTCGGATAAGTCCATCTTTGACCATTGAGCCAGCAATATTTCCGAATTTGCTCGACTTGAAGACCTCGCGGACTTCGGCAGAGCCCAGAACGACCTCTTCGAACTCTGGCTTGAGTAGGCCCTTCAACGCCTTCTCTACCTCTTCGATTGCCTCGTAAATCACTGAGTAGAAGCGAACTTCGACCCCTTCACGATCAGCGAATATCGCAGTTTGCGGCTCAGGTTTGACGTTAAATCCAATAACTACCGCTGAAGATGCTGATGCCAAGGTGATATCACTCTTTGTGATCGCACCCACGCCACGATGGATGACACGTAGATCTACCTCAGCGCCAACATCAAGTTGGACCAGCGCATCTTCGAGCGCTTCTACTGAACCAGCGACATCTCCCTTGATGATGAGGTTAAGCGTCGTGACCTTAGATTGCTCAAGGAAGTCTTCGAGGGAGACTTTCTTTCGCGCCTTAGCAAGCGCTGCATGACGCTCGACTGCCTGTCGCTTTTCAGCGATTTGGCGAGCTGTGCGATCTTCGTCAGCAACGAGAAATGCATCACCAGCATCTGGCACTGAAGTGAATCCGAGCACTTGAACTGGACGTGAGGGGCCAGCGGCATCGACGCTCTCACCATGCTCATCGAGCATTGCACGAACTCGACCAAACGCGCCACCAGCAACGATTGCATCTCCTACGTGAAGAGTTCCTCGTTGAACTAACACAGTTGCCACTGCGCCACGCCCTTTATCAAGATGGGCTTCAATTGCCACTCCACGCGCTTCACCTGCGGCGAGCGCACGAAGATCAATTGCTGCATCAGCGGTGAGCAAGATCGAATCGACAAGTTCCGTCAGTCCCTTGCCAGTCTTCGCTGAAACATCGACGAACAAAGTGGTGCCGCCGTACTCCTCTGTGATGAGGTTGTACTCAGTAAGTTGCTGCCTAATCTTCTGTGGATTAGCACCCTCTTTATCAATCTTATTTACTGCCACGACAATAGGGACATTCGCTGCTTGCGCATGGTTGAGCGCTTCAATCGTCTGTGGCATCACCCCATCGTCTGCAGCGACGACAAGCACTGCGATATCAGTGACTTTCGCACCTCGAGCACGCATTGCGGTGAATGCTTCGTGGCCCGGGGTATCAATAAAGGTAATAGCGCGTTCGAGACCATCGTGCTCACGATGGATTTGATAGGCGCCAATATGCTGCGTGATTCCACCTGCTTCGCCTTTTGCCACTTCACTCTTACGAAGCGCATCAAGGAGAAGAGTCTTTCCGTGATCGACATGTCCCATTACCGTGACTACAGGTGGTCGTGAAGTAAGTTGCTCTTCATCAATTCCAGATAATTCAGCATCAAGGTCAATATCGAAATCCTCTAGCAACTCACGATCTTCATCTTCTGGACTGACGATTTGAATGTCATACCCCAGTTCAGATCCGAGAATGGCAAATGTGTCATCATCAACCGATTGTGTGGCTGTAACCATCTCACCAAGATGGAATAGCGCAGAGACGAGCGATGCTGCGTCGGCATTGATCTTCTCAGCAAAGTCCATCAACGTTGCGCCGCGACGCATCCGAATTACTGTTGTGCCATCACCACGTGGAATGACAGCGCCGCCAAGAGTAGGTGCGCGTAAATTATCGATCTCTTCACGACGAGTCTTTCGTGATTTCTGTTGGCGATTGGTCTTGCCACCTTTTCCACCGCGACCAAATGCGCCGCGTGTTTGTCCAGGACCGCCACCTCGTGAACCTGGGCCACCTGGGCCACCTGTGTCACCTGTGCCACCGGGGCGTGGGCCACCAAAACTCGTTCCACTTCGCTGCGGAGCACCGCCGTAATTGCCACCACCTGCGCCACCGGGGCGTGGAGCTCCATCACGGGGCGGGAAAGGTCGGCCACTGGGAACTGAACCAGGTCGTTGTCCAAATCCAGGACGCGCTCCTGGTTGTCCAGGGCGAATAGGTGCACGAGGGCCTGCTGGTCGTGGACCACCTGGACGGCCACCATCAGATGGCATAAAGGGATTATTTCCGCCGCGACTTGGTCGCGGCGCCGCTGGTCGCGGACCACCAGGAGATCCAAATGGATTATTTCCTGGGCGGGCTTGTGCAGGCTTGGGAATGCTTGTCGGTGGGTTAGTTGGAAAATTTGTTGGCGCATTACTCGGCGGCGCACTTGGACGCGGGGGTTGTACTGGCGGAACTGTTGGTGCAGGTCTCGGAGTATCGACAGGAGCTGCCGCCGCACTCTGCGCAAGATCCTGTAAATGTGGCGGAACTAATGGACCTAATTCGGCTAATAACGCTGAGATTTCATCTGCGCTTGGCGCGCCATCGCCCTTATCACTCTTTGATGCACTTGCCTTCTTCGCGCTTTTCTTCGCTGCACTCTTCCTTGCTGGCGCTTCGCTAGCGCTATCAGGAGCCGGGGTCACATTGGGGTAAAGATCGCGAACTCGACGAACGACCGGTGGCTCAAGGGTCGAAGAGGCAGATTTAACAAACTCGCCCATCTCTTGCAATTTAGTAAGAAGAGCTTTGCTCTCTAAACCGAGCTCTTTAGCGAGCTCATACACGCGGACCTTAGCCACACTTCTCCCTCTAGTTTGTGGCTAGGCGCGTATTAAACGCGCGTCGCCGCTATTGCCTTCTCATTTCAGTCGAACTACAACAGCGCTCGAGTAGAGCGCAGATGAGATGGTTTTCATGGTCTCTAGCCTACCTCATCGGGATGGATATCAATCCGCCAGCCCGTTAATCGAGCGGCCAAACGCGCATTTTGGCCATCTTTTCCGATAGCCAGAGAGAGTTGAAAGTCTGGGACGACAACTTTGGCCTGCTTACGCTCTGGGTCGACCACTTCACAACTGGTCACTCGGGAAGGCGCTAGTGCAGCAGCAATGAAGGTGGCGGGATCTTCTGACCAATTAACGATATCAATCTTCTCTCCATGCAATTCATTCATCACAGCTTGAACGCGCGCTCCCATGGGTCCGATACATGAACCTTTCGGATTGACTCCAGCGCGGTGTGCTCGCACTGCCATTTTGGTACGCGCACCTGCCTCGCGTGCAATGCCCATGATTTCAACAACGCCATTTACTAACTCAGGAACTTCCAGGGCAAAAAGTTTCTTAATGAGGTTGGGATGGGTTCGTGAAAGAACAATCTCTGGCCCCTTGTTCCCTTGACGGACATCCACAATCAGCGCCTTAATCCGATCGCCATGAACAAAAGTTTCAGTCGGTACCTGTTCTTGTAATGGAATTTTGCCTTCAACCGGTCCGATATTCACGAGAATCACTTTGCTGTCGCGCCCCTGCTGAACTACTCCCGATACCAAGTCGCCGATATTGGTGGAGAACTCTTGAACTATCTCAGCATCTTTCACCTCGCGGAGTTTGCCTTTGAGAGTCTTTCTAATGACCCCAGTTGCAATTCGAGGGAACTCGGGTGGTCCGATGACAGGAACTTCCTGTTCATCGACAACCTTGAAGAGAGAAACCTCACCACTAGTGCGATTCATTCGAGAGCGAACCCCTGGCTCTGCCTCTTGTAATTCGCTGTAGCGCTCATCTATTGCCGACTCAATATTCTTGATGAGATCCTCGAGCGCCAAACCGTTTGCTTGAGCAAGGATAGTCAGTGATGGAATATCGACTGTCATTTAAATTCGATCTCAATCTGGGCGCGAGTGATATCCGCATAAGGCAATCGAGTGAGATCGCCTTTCTTGGACTCAATCTCAACAGCTTCCTCGTCTGAATTACCAATTCGACCCGTTACTTTCTCTCCAGATTTCTTAACCAGCGCAACTAAGCGACCGTGATTCTTGGCCCAATGTCGAGGCAGTGTGAGCGGGAAATCCACTCCGGGCGAGGAGACTTCCAGAGTGAAAGCCTTGTCACCTAGTAGCGCAACCGTGTCCAAAATGGCAGAAATTGGTTTAGTAACCGCAGTTACTTCATCAAGAGAGAGTGGGGTTTGGGGATTTAAAGAATCCACGAGCACGCGAATCACTCGATGTTTGCCAGCGGTGGTTATTTGCAACGCTTCCAGGAAGAGATTTGCCTGTAAAACAATGGGGGCAATCGCCTCTTTGATCGCACTTTCGACTGAGGTCATTTCACTCTCTCCCTATGAAGTTATGGGAGAAGCCTACCGCACTCTAGAGCGATTTAACTACCGCTTGAATCTCTGTAATTGCGCTCGATAGTGAAATTTCATTCTTCGTATTTGTCCAACGATTACGTACTTCGATTACTCCGTTTACCAAACCTTTGCCAACAACAACGATTACCGGGATGCCAATCAACTCGGCATCTTTAAATTTGACGCCAGCGCTGGGATCTCGCCGATCATCGACAAGAGTACGCAGCCCTGCGCGCTCTAGTTCACTTCCGATTTCGAGAGCTTTTGTAAATGGTTCATCATCCTTGCCAGTTGCCACAATATGGACATCGGCTGGCGCGACTTCGCGCGGCCACTTCAAACCGATTTCGTCATGAGTTTGCTCCGCGATTGCCGCAACGGCTCGAGATATTCCAATTCCGTAAGAGCCCATAGTGACAACTACCGGTTTCCCATCTTTATCCAACACTGTTAGGTCGAGGCTTTGCGCATATTTGCGACCTAGTTGGAAGATATGTCCGATCTCGATTGCACGATCAATCACCACAGGAGTGTCACATCGAGGACATAAATCCCCTGCACGTACTTCAGCAGCTTCAACATAGTGATCAATAGTGAAGTCTCGACCTTCGGTGACAAAGCGTGCATGCTTATTCGCCTGATTAGCGCCAGTTATCCAATGTGATCCAGCTTGAATCCGTGGATCGGCATAGAGGGTGATTCCAAAGCGTTTTGCATCTTGTGGGCCGACATATCCTTTGACGAGCTCTTTTCGCTTACTGAAATCCTCATCGTCAAATAAGCGAAGTTCTTGAATTCCAGGGAGATTTGCTTGAAGGCGTTTGAGATCGACTTCTCTATCTCCTGGGACAAGCACACAAATCGCCTGATCATCTGCAATCAAAAGAATATTCTTCAAGGTATCAGCTGCGGTGATATTTGCTTGATACTTTGAATTCATCACTTCGACCAGCGATTCGATGGTTGGAGTGTTTGGCGTATCGAGCACTTCAATTGCAGGTGGTGTATCGAATTTTTGTGGCAACACCTTCGTGGACATCGCCTCTACATTTGCTGCAAAACCGCATGAGTTACAGAGCACATAGGTATCCTCGCCAGTATCGCAAGGAGCGAGGAACTCTTCGGAGGCTGAGCCTCCCATTGCTCCAGACATCGCCGAGACGATGGAGTATTTCAATCCAAGGCGATTAAAAGTTTTGATGTAAGCGTCACGATGATCGTCATAAGACTTTTGCAGTCCTGCATCATCGATATCAAAAGAGTAAGAATCTTTCATCACAAATTCTCGACCGCGGATAATGCCGCTTCGTGGTCGGGTCTCATCGCGGTACTTGGTTTGAATCTGATAGATCGTTAAAGGAAGGTCTTTATAGGAGGAATACTCCCCCTTCACCATGAGCGTGAACATCTCTTCATGCGTTGGCCCAAGAAGATAATCTCCACCACGGCGATCCTGCAGTCGGAAGAGATCCGGACCATACTCGCTCCACCGGTTCGTTGCTTCATATGGTTCTTTGGGTAGGAGCGCAGGAAAGTGCACCTCTTGGAATCCCGCCCTATCCATCTCCTCGCGGACAATTCGCTCGATGTTTCGCAATGTGATGTAACCCAATGGAAGCCAGGAGTAAATCCCTGCTGCAATTCGCCGGATATATCCCGCACGTACCAGCAATTTATGGCTAGCCACTTCAGCGTCGGCAGGATCATCGCGAAGGGTGCGGAGGAAGAGCTGTGACATCCGAAGCATGGCGAAAGCCTACTTCAGAGAAATATTGAGGCGAACTCTCCCACTTCGACAAAACCCACCTTTTTATAACTCACGCGCGCGGCGAGGTTGAAATCATTGACGTACAAACAGGCGCGTGGAGCGAATTTATTCGAGAGGCGAATAACACTCGCCATTCCATGAGAACCAAATCCACGCCCCCGGTATGCGACCGGAACCCAGACGCCATGAATCTGCAGAGCGCCGGCGCCGATTGCACCGATATCGGCTTTAAAGAGAATCTCATCACCTTCCCGGCGAATAAAGGTCCGTCCCTCATCAATCAATTCGATTGCTCGCGCCCTAAAGTCTGTGAGATTTGGCGGTTCACCTACCTCGCCGATAAACATTTCGATCCCTGCCGAAATTACCAATTCGAGATCATCGCGCGTGGCGAGACGAACTTTTGGATCTGACGGAATTAGTGGTTCAGAGGAGATGGAGAGAAGCGGTTGATGCTCACGAATTAGTCGAGCTCGTGGCAGAAGAAATTTGATCAACTCCCAGAGCGCGAAAACACTCTCGCCCTCCCCGACTATTGATGAGAAGGGCAGCGCTCGAGATTTGAGGTAATCAGCGGTTGCAAATGCTCCACCTCGAGAGGCAAAGCTGGGTAGGAGATTGGCGCCAATATAGGTGACCCCTTCAACGCCAAATTGGCTCCGATAAATAAGCGCTTCGCTGCGAGAGCGTTCGTGTAGAGCGTGCAGGCGAGATGCAAGAAAGGAGTGTGCTTCAGGTTTTCTGTTAAGAAAGTCGAGCACATCCGGTGGAATATGTGACGAGTTGAGAATCTGAAGCACGTTTATCGAACTTCGACTACTGGCGCCCCGGAACTCTCCATCTCGTCAGCAAGTCGCATCGCCTCTTCGATCAGCACCTCAACAATTTGCGCTTCAGGAACTGTCTTAATTACTTCGCCTTTGACGAAGATCTGCCCTTTGCCATTGCCCGAGGCAACGCCTAAATCTGCTTCACGTGCTTCGCCCGGTCCATTGACTACACACCCCATGACGGCAACGCGAAGTGGCACAGTCATCCCCTCTAAACCTGCCTGCACTCGCTCGGCAAGTGTGTAGACATCAACTTGAGCCCTACCGCATGATGGACAGGAGACAATCTCAAGTTTGCGTTGCCGCAGATTTAGGGATTCTAAAATCGAAATTCCCACCTTTACCTCTTCAACAGGAGGTGCTGAGAGTGAGACGCGAATGGTGTCGCCGATTCCCTCTGAGAGCAAGATTCCAAATGCAACTGCAGATTTGATGGTTCCTTGGAAAAGTGGTCCTGCCTCTGTGACGCCAAGATGGAGCGGGTAATCACACCTATCGGCAAGGAGGCGATAGGCCTCAACCATTGTCACTGGGTCATGATGTTTGACCGAGATCTTGATGTCAGTAAAGCCGTGCTCTTCAAATAATGAGCACTCCCAGAGTGCAGATTCCACAAGCGCTTCAGGAGTGGCCTTTCCATACTTCTTCAGCAAGCGCGGATCAAGTGAGCCCGCATTTACGCCAATTCGAATTGGTATTCTTGCATCGCCTGCCGCTTTTGCAACTTCTTTAACTTTGTCATCAAATTGTTTGATATTCCCTGGATTGACTCGAACGCCGGCGCAGCCAGCATCAATCGCTGCGAAGATGTACTTGGGTTGGAAATGAATATCAGCAACGACGGGAATCTGAGACTTCTTAGCGATTGCGGCGAGCGCATCAGCATCGTCTTGGCTCGGAACGGCGACGCGAACAATCTGGCATCCCGATGCGGTCAGCTCTGCGATTTGCTGCAAGGTGGAGTTGACATCTGCAGTGAGGGTGGTTGCCATCGATTGGACGCTTACCGGGGCGCCTCCACCTACAAGAACTGATCCCAACTTAATTTGGCGAGTCTTGCGCCGAGGCGCCAGCGGAGCTGGCAGCGGTGCGGGCATTCCCAAATCAACCATGATGCTATCTTGCCGTACTTGGCTGGAATCTGCCTATTGATTGAGGCGAAGCGGGTTGACGATGTCGGCAAATAATAAAAGGAGTGAGAGTGAAGCGAGCACCGCTATCACCGCCAAGGTGATTGGCATCAATTTCGTGACGTCAAATGGTGGGGGTGGGGGTAGCCCTCGTCGCTTCGCGCGATTGTGGCGATAGCCATCAAAGAGCGCCACTGCCATGTGACCACCATCGAGCGGAAGAAGTGGAATGAGATTAAAGATCCCCACAAATACATTGAGGCTGGCAATGATGAGAAGGAAAAAACCAATTTTCTCTGCAAGGGAACCGTTATCACTCGATGCAGCTTCTCCACTTACCCGTGCCACACCAACGACTCCAACAAGACCCTCAGGATCTCGCTCCTGCCCAGCAAATGCCGAACTAAAGAGCGCAGGAATTTTGCTCGGCAGCGCGACTAGGGCTCGCGCACTTCCACTCACTAAATTTCCCACTTCGCGCCCAGATTCGGCTACTGCAGAGGGTATGGAATAGCGCGCCAGTTCACGTTCGCTAATAACGCCAACTATGCCAACGCTCTTTCCGGCACTGACAACTGGTGTAGGAGTTACAGAGACCTCAATCTCCTCGCCATCGCGAAGAAGGGTGAAGGTCAGTGGTGAGTTGGCGCTACTGCGGATCAACTCCCCTACCCGCTCCCATGAGGTGATCTCCTCTCCGTTTACAGCCGTTATCTCATCGCCTACACGTAAACCAGCTTTCGCTGCTGGAGATTGCGGATCTGCGCTTGTACATCCCTGACCACTTAAGGCGTTCTTCTTCACGCAGGGAAGAACTTCAGCTAAGCGCGTTGATTGTTCTGGGACGCCAACTGCGGCGAAGAAGAGAATCAAAATAAAGAAGGCGAGTAGGAAATGAAGAAAAGAACCAGCGCCTAGCACTATCAAGCGTCGCGACACTGAAGATTTGTAAAAGGCTCGCTCTCGATCGCCATCGTCGAGTGGTTCAACCGGAGTCATTCCGGTAATTCGACAGTAACCGCCTGCAGGAATCGCTTTGATACCAAATTCGGTTTCACCTCGGCGAATTGACCAGATACGAGGGCCAAAGCCGAGGAAGAATTCGGTGACTTTCATTCCAAATTTTCGAGCAGTGATGTAGTGGCCCCACTCGTGGATCATGATTGACAGGAGCATTGCCACGACAAAGGCGAGAATGCCTATTAGTCCGGCTAGTCCGGCTAGCCCGGCTATTCCGGCTCCGCTAAAAGTATTCATAGCTTAATCATCTTCGTATCTAATGCCTTCCTCGCCTGATCACCATATTGCGCGCCACTCTTCGCGCATTCTCTTCAACTGCGCTGACATCATGGACATCTCGCAACTCTGCGCTCACCTCGCCACCTATTTGGCTCAAGACTCCATCCACAATCTCGACGATATCGGTAAATGAAATTTCCTTGCTGATGAAAGCTGCAACAGCCTCTTCATTGGCTGCATTAAAGGCCGCTGGAGCGCCGCCGCCAACCTCTCCACATCGACGCGCGAGATCAATCGCTGGAAATCGGAGAGTATCTACCGGTGCAAATTCCCATCTTTGGCTCGTGCCCCATTGCAGTGGTGTAATCGCACCTGCCAGTCGTTCTGGCCAATTGAGAGCAAGTGAAATCGGCAATGTCATATCCGGTGGGCTCGCCTGTGCAATGACCGAGCCATCGGTGAACTCCACCATGGAGTGCACAATCGATTGCGGATGGATAACAGCATCAATCTTCGAATAAGGAATATCAAAGAGGAAATGGGCCTCGATAATTTCAAGTCCTTTATTTACCAAAGTTGCTGAGTTGATTGTTACAACTGGCCCCATGTTCCACGTTGGATGATTGAGCGCTTCATCAACACTTACACTGGAAAGATCCTCGCGTACCCTGAATGGTCCACCACTTGCCGTGAGTATGACTCGCGCTATTTCCGATCGAGCCCCAGAGCGCATCGCTTGCGCGAGCGCAGAATGTTCAGAATCTACGGCAATCAACTGTCCAGGCTTGGCAGCGGCAACTACGAGTGGCCCTCCTGCTACCAGTGATTCTTTATTGGCTAATGCAACGTTATTGCCAATCTTCAATGCAGCCAGTGTTGGTTTCAAACCAATCGAACCGGTCATCGCATTCAGGGTTACATCTGTGGGAATCGCAGCAATCTCTTCAGCAGCGTTCTCTGAAATAATTATCTCGACTCCAGGTAGGGCATCCTGAAGGACTTTTCGATCTCCCTTCGCCACTCCGACAATCGCCACATCAAATCTTTTTGCTTGCTCGATGAGAAGCGGAGGGTTTTCACCGCCAGCGGCCAGCGCACTCACCGTGAACTGGGCGCGATTGCGCGCGATTAACGCCAACGCTTGGGTGCCAATTGAACCGGTCGAGCCCAAAATTACGACAGAGCGAGGGGCGGCGGCCATGGGCTTATCTTCCCAGTTGGCCCCTGAATTATCACCTTAGGATAAATCCATGGCCACGCGTGATGTCATCCTGGGATTGGATCTTGGGACCTCCTCCCTCAAGGGGATTTTTATCAACGCAACAGGCGAGATTCTCGATAAATACCAGGTGGCGATTTCACTCCACCGCGAGGGTGAGGTTGTCGAACAAGATGCACGGGAGTATCTCTCTGCACTCGCGCAATTGATTGACCTTGATAAGAGAAATCGCTCATGGATTTCGCAGATAAAAGGAATTGGATTATCGGGTCATACCCCGTCACTGGTGGCAATCGATGAAGAAGGTCTGCCCACTGCACCTGTAATGATTTGGCAAGATAATCGCGCAATAGCCGAAGCGCGTGAGTTAGAAGATCGTTTTGGAGATCCACGTGAGATTGTCGGGACTTCCCTACCGTGGTCGCCATCGGCTACCGCTGCTAAGGCTTTCTGGTTACGGCGCAATCGTCCTGATTCGGCGGCAAAGACACGGTGGCTATTACAACCAAAGGATTTCCTCGGTTTTCATCTCACAGGTAGCGCAATCTCAGATCCCTGGTCAACTAAAGGATTATGCAATGTCCGAACGAAGAGCAACGCTCTACCCGTTCTTGAGTTCATTCAGTGGAGTTCGCAGGTAGTTCCCGAGCTTCGCGATGGTTTCACTTCACGAGGTATAACTACCAGTGCGGCTGCTACAAGGTTTGGGATTCCCGAAGGTATCTCAGTCAGCGTTGGTTGGTCAGATGCAATGTGTGGCATGCTCGCTCTTGGCGCGTTTGCGCAACCTGCCTCCTTCATAATTACCGGAACTTCGGCGATTGTTGGTACATCAAGTGCAACTGAGCCAGCTGAGGATCAACCTCTATACGTGATTCCACGCGGTAGCGCTCCCTACCCAGTCCTCTTTGGTCCAACACAGATGAGCGGTGGCTCAATATCGTGGGCTGCAAAACTTTTTGGGATTAGTGAGAGCAATCTAGTAATTCGTGGCGCCTCTGATCAGAGTGATCGAGTACCTATATATCTTCCTTACATCGCCGGTGAGCGCGCACCACTCTGGCGAAATGACATCCGAGGAAGCTTCTCTGATATTTCAATCTCAGATGGAGCCAGCGCCTTCGCGCGTGCGACAATGGAGGGCATCTGCTTTGCGGAACGACAAGTTCTCGAGTTGAGTCAGAAGTTAAGCAACTCTCCCGCCGCGGAAATTATCTTGAGTGGAAAGGCAGGCAATGACCCCCACTGGTTAGCCACTCGCCTGCGCACCATGGGTCAATCACTGCGGATAGTCAATGATCTGGAGATCACCTGTAGAGGTTCAGCGATTTTGGCAGATGCAATGCTTACTGGCGATATTGCTACAAGTACCCATGCGCTTATGGTCTCGGGAAGTGTGCATCATCCATCTCCAGCAGAGATTGTTTATGGAGAACGAACATACAATCGTTTTATTGAAAAACAGCGGTCGTTACTTGCAGAGTAAGGTAATAGCGGGGCAAATAGCGGACTTTCCATCAGTTCAGTACGCTAGGAATATGTCACGGGCACCGATTCCGCAGCAACGTGTAGTCAAAACCGCTATTCCCGGGCCGAAATCTCAAGAACTCATCGCCCGACGGAGTGAAGCAGTCAGTGCCTCCTTAGGTATGGCAATCCCCGTATTCGTAAAAGAGGCTGGCGGTGGTGTCATTGTCGATGTTGATGGCAACTCGATTATTGATATGGGCGCTGGTATTGCGGTAGTAAATGTCGGAAACTCAGCTGATCGCGTTATTGATCGAGTAGTAGAACAAGTCAATTCTTTCACTCACACCTGTTTCATGGTCGCTCCCTATCAAGGGTATGTCGAAGTCTGTGAAGCCCTAAATCGTCTCACTCCAGGTTCGCATCGAAAGAAATCAGCGCTATTTAATTCTGGGGCTGAAGCAGTCGAAAATGCCATCAAAGTTGCGCGTATCTTCACTAAACGAAGTGCAGTCATCGTCTTCGAACATGGCTACCACGGGCGGACAAATCTCACGATGGGAATGACTGCCAAGAACATGCCATATAAAGAGGGCTTTGGCCCCTTCGCACCTGAGATTTATCGAATGCCGATGGCCTACCCATTCCGTTGGCTTGGCGACCATAAGAAAATTACCAGCGAAGCGCTAGATCTCATCACACATAAAATCGAAAAGGAAGTAGGTTTACAGAACGTTGCCGCAATTGTCATTGAGCCTATTCAAGGTGAGGGTGGTTTTATCGTTCCACCTAAAGGATTCCTTCCCGGTCTTGCAAACTTTGCAAAAGAAATTGGTGCGCTCTTTGTTGCCGATGAAGTACAGACTGGCTTTGCGCGCACTGGGGACATGTTCGGATGTGATGACGAAGCGGTAATTCCCGATCTCATCACTACTGCTAAAGGAATTGCTGGTGGGCTACCGCTTGCTGGCCTTACTGGACGGGCAGAGATCATGGATAGCGTCCACTTGAGTGGATTAGGTGGAACTTTTGGTGGTTCACCAATTTCATGTGCCGCTGCTCTAGGAGCTATTGAGACTATTGAGAAGGAAAATCTTGTCGGAAAAGCCCGTGCGATCGGTGCAATTATGGTCGCCGAGCTTCACGCGATGGCGAAAAAATATCCAGTAATTGGTGAAGTGCGGGGTCGTGGCGCAATGCAAGCCATTGAACTTGTCCTTCCTGGAACTACAGAACCTAACCCAGCTGCGATGCAGGCGATTGTGAAGTATTGCCAGAGTAAAGGTGTATTACTACTTACAGCTGGCACTTACAGCAATGTGATCCGATTCCTACCACCACTGGTGATGCCAGAACATCTCCTGCGCGAGGCTCTAGGAATAGTTGAAGAAGCGCTCGCTTCTCTATAAACAGTTAACGATCGAGCAGATTCTGAGTTGGTGAATAGGGCTGACCACTCTTTCTTTTTGCGATAGCGCTGAGCGCTTCGAGCACCACTCGATTGGCAAGAATTGCAGTGATGTCGGCAGAATCAAATGGCGGCGCGACTTCGACGATATCTATACCCACAACTGGCAGTTCAAGGCAGATGCGGCGAACCGCTTCGAGTAATTCTCTGCTTGTCATACCACCTGGCTCTGGAGTGCCGGTACCAGGCGCCATTCCTGGATCAACGACGTCGATATCGACAGAGAGGAAGACGCCATCGCAATCCTGAGTCAGGGTTGCGAAGGATTCGTCGAGGACCGCTTCAAGACCTCTATGATGGAGCTCTGTCATCTCGTAAGAGCGCATCCTTTGATCACGCATCCAATTGAGCGTTGCATTATCAGGCCAATACCCGCGTAATCCCAATTGCAAGAATCGATCACCACGCACATCGCCATTCTCAATTAATCGTCGCATAGGAGTGCCGTGTCCCACCAACGCACCCATCTGCAAATCGCCAGTATCTGCATGGGCATCAAAGTGGATCATGGAAATCTTCCCCTTGCCGCGATGGGCAGCAATGCCGGCGACATCAGCTGATGCAATGGAGTGATCGCCACCAAGAACTACCGGAATTGCCCCGACACGAGAGATCGTCTCGGTTGCAGCGCGAAGAACAGCGAGCGATTCTTCAAGATTTCCTGGCGGCATCATGAGGTCACCAGCATCAGCAATCTTTAATTCTTTAAGTGCATCGATGCGAAGCGCTAAATGTGGACGTTCACCATCATGAGGAAGGTAATCACCCATTCGAATTGCTTGCGGCCCAAATTTTGCACCTGAACGATGTGATGTGCCGCTATCTATAGGAGCGCCAACAATCACCACATCAAGGCCTTCGTAACTTGAAGGCTCGGCGAGATCGCAACGAGGAATTCCAAGGAAGGTGAAATCCGGACCATAGAGGTTGCCGTGATTTGCCATACCTAAGGGTACTTAAGAATCAAAGCCCAAGCCAAGGCGATCGAGGGTGCGTAGCCAGAGGTTACGTTTGCCACCATTCTCATCGGCTCGATTGATAGACCAGCGCGTGATTTGGATAAAGAAGAATCGAAATGGCTCCGGCGGAAAGGCTAGTGGCTTACTTCGCACCATGGTCAAACGAGTCCGCTCATTATCTTCACCATCAAGTAGATCAAGCATCACCTGCGCGCCAAAGCGGGTAGCAGCCACTCCCAAGCCGGTATACCCAAGAACGCTCACCACTCTCTCATCTTTTGACTGGCTCCAAAATGGTGAGAATCTCGTGCAGGTATCAATCGCACCACCCCAGGCATGAGTAAATTTAATTCCCTCCAATTGTGGGAAGGTCTTTAGGAAGTGATCGACCAATTTCACATAAGTCTCAGGGCGGAATTCATACTCACGGGCAACTCGTCCTCGGAAGTTATAGATCGCATCCCAACCGCCCCAGACGATGCAATTATCATCTGTTAAGCGGTAATAATGGAATTGATGGCCCGAATCAGAGATCCCTTCGCGCTCACTCCAACCAATGCTCTTTAATTGCTCAGGCGTGAGAGGTTCAGTAACGATCTGATAGTCATAAACCGGAACAACAAATTTACGTAAATTCTTCTGCAAAGTTGGGAATACGTTTGTCGCTAACGCAACTCGTTGCGCCTTTGCAAAACCATATGCGGTATGCAGAATCACTCCATCATCGAGATTTTCTAACCACTGCACTTGAGAGTTCTCAAAGATTTCAACGCCGAGAGAGAGGCAGGCTTTTTCGAGCCCCCAGACCAGCCGGGCAGGATCAACGAGAGCGGTTCCATCATGATCGAATAATCCACCTTCATAGATCGGTGAGTGCACTCGCGCTTGGATCGCTTCCTTATCGAGGAACTCGACATCATCTCCGATGCGATTGCGCTCCTCAGCCTCCTCGCGCATTCCCTCTAACTGCCATGGTTCGATAGCAACTCGAAGTTCACCAGTCCACTCCCAATTACATTGGATGTTGTACTTGTTTATAGTCTCTTCAATTGCCTCAAGATTCTCGCGCCCTAAGCGAGAGATTACTTCCATCTCATCGGCAAATCGTCGTTTGCCATTGGTCCATCCATGGGTCAGTGAGTAATTGCAGAATCCGCCATTGCGACCAGAGGCCCCTGCTCCCGTCTCGCGCATCTCGATAATTACTACGCGCCAATCGGGGTGTTTCTCCTTTGCAAGGAGGGCAGTCCACAATCCGGTGTAGCCAGCGCCAACAATTGCTAAGTCCGCTTCAATTTCTCCAACGAGGGCTGAGTGCGCACTCGGTTCAAGCGGGTCGGCATCCAGCCAATAGAGATCTGGCTGAGCATCTTTGAGGTGGCGAACGATTCGTGGGTCGATGGTGGCCATCGAAATATCCGGCAAGAGCCGGATTCACCCCTTAACTTCTAATTACAGCGGGCCCGGGTCCTCCGGAGTCCTACCCCATTACCCCCACCAGTTTCAGTAGGTACCGTGTAATGGCCTGGAACGAGTCTAACTCTTTCTCTTCGCTTTTGCACTTCCAATTAATTGTCCAGCAATAACGATGAAAAGTGCGATGAGGAACATCGCGGTACCTATGACATTGGCCTGTGCAGGTACGCCTCGGATTGATGAAATCCAGACAAATTTAGGGAAGGTCGTAATTGTCCCAGAATTGAAATTTGTGATGATGAAATCATCAAATGACAAGGAGAATGCAAGAAGTGCCGCAGCTGCGATACCCGGAAGCACGAGCGGAAAAGTCACTCGTCTGAAGGTTTGATATTCGTTGGCATAGAGATCGCGCGCTGCCTCTTCAAGTTTTGGATCAAGGCTCGCTACTCGTGCTTTTACCGTGACCACTACGAATGAAATACAGAACATGATGTGCGCAATCACAGTTGTCCAAAATCCAGTGTTCACGTTGAGATTGACGAACATCGCGAGCAACGAGGCTCCCATGACAATTTCCGGGGTGGCCATCGGCAAGAAGATCAGCAAATTGGTTGAACTCCGCCCCCGGAATTTGTAACGCCCAAGGGCGAAAGCAATCATGGTGCCAAGAATTGTTGCTACAAGTGTTGAGAGGAAGCCAATCTTCAGAGAATTGCCGAGTGCAACGCAAATATCCGGTGCGCCACAAGGGTTCTTCCAATTATCGAGTGTGAATCCCTGCCAATTGATATTTCGCTTACCTGCATCATTAAAAGAGAATGCCATCGTGTATCCGACTGGGATAAAGAGATAGATAAGAGCAAGAACGGCATAGATGCGAATGAGATTTCGAGAAAACCATCTACTCATCGCTACTACACCAACTCATCTGTTCCAGAGCGACGGATATAAATAATCACTAAGAAGAGAATTGCCGCCATCAAGGTAAATGAGAGCGCCGCGGCTGTGGGATAGTCGACGATTCTGAAGAACCGAGAGTCAATAACATTGCCAATCATTTTCGTCGTCGGATTACCCAAGATCGCAGCATTAATGTAATCGCCAGCTGCTGGGATAAATGTAAGCAGAGTTCCTGCAACAACTCCCGGCATAGAAAGTGGGACTGTCACCTTGCGGAAAGTAGTGAGCCCATTGGCATATAAATCTCCTGACGCCTCCATCAACCTTGGGTCAATCCGATCCAGGCTGGCATAAATCGGCAGGGTCATGAATGGGAGGAAGTTATAGGTAAGGCCCATCACGACAGCAAATGATGAAGCTGTGATTGTCGTATCTGGCCCGATCAGATGAAGGGCGCGGAGCGCCGAGACAACCGGACCTTCAGCGCCAAGTATCTGCTTCCATGCGATTGTTCGAAGGAGGAAGGAGGTGAAGAAGGGCGCAATAACCAAGATAAGCAAGATGTTCTTGTATCGCCCCGATTTGAAAGCAATCGCGTAAGCGAGCGGGTATGAGATGACAAGAGCGAGCAAGGTTGCCATAAAAGCATAGGTAAATGATCGGAGAAACTGATCTTGATACTCGATGAAGGCATCCAAGTAGTTGGCAAAACGATAAGTTTGAATGAAGGCGCCAGTCTCTTGTGATGCAGCCCTTGTCTTCGTGGAGGTTTCAGCAAGATTGATCAACGGGTAGATGAAGAAGATAAAGAGCCAGAGCAGCCCTGGCAACATTAGAAGATAAGGAATTCGTCTACCAGTTCGCTCAGGATTCACATGGGTGCTGGTGCCGGGTGAAACGTGAGCGATTGCCATTTAACTCTCGCTATCGAGCGCAAAGGTAAAGTGCGGCTCCCAAGAAAGGGTTACCTGGTCGCCTTTACGAATATTCGGCGCACCGCCATCATTCTGTTCAAAGACCATGATCTCTTGCTTCCATGGCATCTCTACTTGATATTGAGTACTCACGCCCACGAAGGAAATATCAGTCACTACCCCACCAGAGAGCGAATTCTTTCCAGCGCTACTTCCCTCTGTTTGAATATTGATTTTTTCTGGTCGAACTCCCACCAAGACTTTGCTCTTCGACGACGTATTACGCGAACTTGGAAGAAGAATTCGAGATCCATGAATATCCACTGAAGTCTCAGCGCCACTATTTGTTTGCACAGTAGCCTCAATAAGATTTGACTGTCCGAGAAAATTGGCAACGAATACCGTCTTGGGATTCTCATAGAGCTCTACAGGAGAGCCCATCTGTTCAATTTTTCCCTTATTCATAACGGCAATGGTGTCAGCCATCGTCATGGCTTCTTCTTGATCGTGGGTAACATGGACGAAGGTGATACCCACTTCGGTTTGAATCCACTTCAACTCAATCTGCATCTGTCGTCGGAGTTTAAGATCCAACGCGCCCAGCGGTTCATCGAGCAAGAGCAGCGCAGGGCGATTGACAATGGCGCGCGCGACCGCAATTCGTTGCTGCTGACCCCCTGATAATTGCCCGGGCTTTCGATCTTTAAGGTGTCCCAACTCCACGAGCGCAAGTACTTTCGTTACTGCCTCATCAACATCTTTCATGCCTCTGCGGCGCAAACCGAATGCGACATTCTCGAAAATTGTGAGGTGAGGAAAGAGCGCATAATTTTGGAAGACCGTGTTGACTGGACGTTGGTACGGCTTGGTGTGCGTGATGTCAGTATCGCCGATGTGGATAGATCCTGAAGTTGGCTCTTCAAGACCAGCGATCATCCGTAACGTCGTTGTCTTGCCACAACCAGAGGGGCCAAGGAGAGCAAAAAAAGAGCCCTTTGGAATGGTGAGTGTCAGATCATCAACAGCGACAAAATCAGCAAACCTCTTCGTAATATTTCGAAGTTGCAGATCCCCAACTGCCGATGAGGTGAGATCCACCATTACTAATTACCTGATGCAGCAGCAAACGCTTCGCTGAAGGTTGTCTCTTCTTCAGGTGAGAGAGGGCGGAAGACCTTTACCTTTGCCAAAGTTGCATCATCAGGGAAGATGAATGGATTGTTCACAAGCGCTGCATCAATCTTCTCCATCTCTTCACGTGCACCTTGAACTGGGCAGATGTAATTTACCCAGGCTGCAACTTGAGCAGCGACCGCGGGATCGTAATAGTTATTAATAACCGATTGAGCATTCTTCTTATTGGTTGATGTTGATGGAATCATCACGTTATCTGACCAGAGAGTTCCACCCGAGTCAGGTATCGCGAATTCAAATTTGCCATCGTTATCGTTGGCGAGCGCGAAGATATCGCCAGACCAACCGATTACTGCTACCGCGTCACCGCTCTCCATGTCATCGAGATAATCATTGCCCTTGACCTGTCGGATAATTCCATCAGCCACTTGCTTCTCGAGGAATTCAACCGCGGTCATGAATTGATCTTCAGTGAATGGCTGTGAGATGTCTACTCCTTGATACTGAAGGATGATTCCCATCGTGTCGCGCATCTCGCTCAACACTTCAATTCTTCCCTTATATTTCTTGTCGAAGAGTTGATCCAAACTCTTGATGCCGCCAGGAATCACCTCTTTATTCCAACCGAAACCGGCAAAGCCCGATTGCCAGGTAAGTGAACTCTTCCGTCCTGGATCAAAACCCACGTTGGCAAGACCTGGAAGAATATTCTCTTTATTTGGGATTGCGCCCTCATCAAATGCTTGGGTGTAGCCGAGGCGAATCCAACGACCAGCCATCCAGTCAGTCAACGTGACAATGTCCCAACCAATATCTTTACCCTGCTCAAGTTTGACCTGCACCTTGCCATAGAACTCATCGTTGTCATTGACCTCTTCTTTATAAACGACATTGATGCCTGAAGCGGCGATGAAAGTTTGTAACGTCGGATACTTTTGCGCCTCATCGTCGTAATCGAGGTACTCTGGCCAGTTCGCCCAGCGCACCGTACCTGAAGATTCAGCAGCAGCGCTTTCACTAGCGCTACCGGTCTCTTCTCCGGAGCTACTACATGCAGCAAGAACTGCAGTTGCACCGACTGCACCTGCGCCTGCAAGAAATCTACGTCGAGTAAGTTGCGCTCGAATCAATGCTCGTGTCTCTGTCGAAAGTTGCTCACTCATTTCTTACTCCCCTGGGATAGTCGGTCGCTGCTGCTATGCCTGTAGATTAGTCATTACATGCTTGATGCGGGTGTAATCCTCGAACCCGTAACTCGATAAATCCTTCCCATACCCAGAGTGCTTGAAGCCGCCATGAGGCATCTCAGCAACCATCGGGATGTGGGTGTTGATCCAGACGCAGCCGAAGTCGAAGGCCTTGGCCATCCGCATCGCCCGACCATGGTCTTTGGTCCAAACGCTCGAGGCCAGGCCATACTTCACGCCATTGGCCATTCTGACCGCTTCACTCTCGTCGGTGAACTTCTGAATGGTGATGACTGGGGCAAAAATCTCCGTTTGGATCATCTCGTCATCTTGTCTTAGGTCGGCAACGACTGTGGGGGTCCAGAAGTACCCCGGGCGGGCCACTTGAGTTCCGCCTGTAGTCACCCGAGCGTGGGCTGGGGTGCGCTCGAGGAACCCTTTAACTCGCGCGAGTTGATTGGCGTTGTTGACCGGGCCAACGAGCACATCTTCATCTGGCGCTCCCACTTTGATGTTGTTCTTCGCTTGCTCGGTAAGGAGCGCGACCACATCCTCGTATGCGCTTGCTTCGACAATCACGCGAGTAGCTGCTGTGCAATCTTGACCTGCATTGAAATATCCCGCCACAGCAATCCATTCACATGCAGCTTCTAAATTTGCATCATCAAAGATGACTACAGGTGCTTTCCCACCCAATTCAAGATGTACCTTCTTCAAATCTTTCGCCGCCTCTTTGGCAACTTCCATACCCGCTCGAACCGAACCAGTAATGGAGACAAATTGTGGAATCTCATGATCGACAAGAAGGCGTCCAGTATCGCGATCGCCGGTAATCACATTGATAACACCTTCGGGCAGAAACTCCTGCATCAATTCCGCCATCCAGAGCGTCGAGACAGGAGTGGTATCGCTTGGCTTGAGCACTACTGTGTTTCCTGCAGCAATTGCAGGGGCCCACTTCCATACCGCCATCATCATCGGGTAATTCCATGGCGTAACTTGTGCACAAACTCCAATTGGCTCGCGGCGAATAAATGAGGTGTGGCCTTTGATGTATTCAGCGGCGGAGCGCCCCTCTAAATTACGCGCTGCTCCTGCGAAGAATCGAATTTGATCCAACATCGGACCAATCTCTTCTTGTCGAGTGATTGCAATAGGCTTTCCAGTATTCTCCGATTCAACGCGAATCAATTCTTCAGAGCGAGCCTCAATTGCATCAGCAATCTTATTTATCGCGCGTTGCCGCTCAGCGGGTGTGGAATCGCGCCAAATTTCAAATGCAGTTGCGGCAGCGTTCATAGCGGCATCGACATCTGCGCTATTGGAAACTGCCGCTTTTGCGAAAACTTCGCCTGTTGCCGGATTGATCACATCTTGAGTCTTGCCCGATGTGGAGGGAACGCTCTTGCCATTGATGAAATTGGTGAGGGTTTTCATGGCCTGAGCGTACGCGCCGCCTTCCAGGCGGGCTAGCGGAGGGAAAAGCGCCTATCCGAAGGCAAATCTGCGATATAGCGTGAATTTTCCTCCCACAACTTCGAATTTCGTATCGAATCGGCCAAAAAACTGCGGATTCAGTTGCAGAAGGCTCCACCCCATGAGAGGGTGGCTCCCATGCGCCAGAAAAACCGTTCGGTTCATCTCGATGAGGCTTCCAAGGCGATCATCGAGCAGCTCCAAGGCGATGGTCGAAAACCCTATGCGGCAATCGGCTCTGCCGTGGGGCTCTCTGAGGCTGCCGTCCGGCAGCGAGTTCAGAAATTGATCGATTCTGGTGTGATTCAAATCGTTGCTGTGACCGATCCGCTCACCGTCGGGTCATTTCGCATGGCGATGGTTGGTGTTCGAGTTGAGGGCGATATCACTGCAGTTGCCGATCAACTCGGCAAGTACCGAGAAGTTGATTACGTAGTCGTCACTGCAGGCAACTTCGACATTCTTGTTGAGGCAATCTGCGATGACGATGAACACCTTCTTGAACTCCTACAAAGAATCAGAGCGATACCTACGGTGCGAAGCACGGAAAGCTTCGTTTATCTCAAACTGCAGAAGCAGTTATACAACTGGGGAACATAAAAATGGCAACTACAAGTGAGGCAGACGTTGTTCTGTATCATGACGATGAACATCACGAAAATTGGTCAGAGCGAGCAAAGCAGAATCTCTGGCTCTCCTTCGCACGTATGGGAAATTACGAGCAAGGTGGCGCGATACCCGTAATCACCCGCGGCGAAGGCGTGTATGTCTGGGATGACCGCGATCGAAAGATTTTCGATGGGCTGGCTGGGCTCTTTACCGTTCAGGTAGGGCATGGTCGAGAAGAGTTAGTTGAAGCAGCGGCAAAGCAGATGCGCCAACTCTCTTACTTTCCACTTTGGGGATATGCAAACCCGCCAGCAATCGAATTAGCAGAGCGGTTAACATCCTTTACACCCTCTGGATTGAACCATGTCTTCTTTTCGGCAACAGGAGGCGAATCCGTAGAGAGCGCTATCAAACTCATCAAGCAGTATTACAAGATGACCGGTAAACCCCTCAAACATAAGGTTATCTCTCGCTCGATTGCCTACCATGGCACGACCCAAGGGGCGCTCTCTATCACCGGCATCCCGGCCGCTAAACAATATTTTGAACCGTTGATTGCCGGCCACCATAAGGTGCCTAATACCAATTTCTATCGAGCCCCACTCAACCATCGCGATGATTACATGGAATTTGGACAGTGGGCTGCAAATCGCATCGAAGAGATGATCAACTTCGAAGGAGCTGACACCGTCGCTGCAGTCTTTGTGGAACCGGTACAAAATTCTGGTGGATGTTTCCCACCACCTCCTGGTTACCTCGAACGAGTTCGGGAGATCTGCGATAAGTACGATGTGATGATGGTCTGCGATGAGACCATCACTGGTTTTGGTCGTATCGGTGATTACTTTGCTTCGCGGTTATTTGGAATAACCCCAGACATCATCACTTGTGGCAAAGGAATGACCTCTGGCTACTTCCCCATGGCCGCCATGATTGCCAGCGATCGTCTCTACGAACCCTTCTTAAAAGATAACAACGCATTCCTCCATGGCTTTACCTTTGGTGGCCATCCCGTTGGTGCTGCAGTGGCGCTGGCTAATTTAGATATATTCGAAAAAGAGAAGATTAACGAACACGTCCGCGAGAACGAGGGTAACTTCTACGCCACTCTCGAGAAACTCTACGACTTACCGATTGTTGGCGATGTTCGCGGCGCTGGCTTCTTCTATGGAATCGAAATGGTTAAAGATCGCTCTACGCGTGAGACTTTCAACGCAGATGAGAGTGAGAAACTTCTTCGCGGATTCCTCTCCAAGAAGCTCTACGACTCCGGGTTGTACTGCCGAACCGATGATCGTGGCGACCCGGTGATCCAGTTGGCGCCTCCGCTGATTGCCAATCAATCACATTTCGATGAGATTGAGGGAATCCTTCGCTCAGTACTCACCGAAGCATGTGAGTTGATTTTCTAGTGGCGCACTCTGATTCACCTCTTGGTAATACCAAACGGACAACGCTGCATCGGGTGCCACATAAAGAGGTAAAAGATCGCGCAGTGCTCCATCAAATCCTTGATGCTGCCCTCGTAGGTCATGTGGGCTTTCTCCAGGATGGACACCCATTTGTCATACCAGTAGCGATTGCTCGAGATGGCGAGAACCTACTCCTTCATGGTTCTAAAGCTTCACGTCTATTCAAGACACTTGCTAGCGGTGCGCCATGTGCCGTTTCAGTGACTCACATCGATGCACTTGTGCTGGCACGTTCTGCTTTTGAATCATCGATGAACTATCGAAGTGCGCTGATACTCGGTGTGGCGCAAGAGCTCGAAGACGATGAGAAGATTCGCGCCTTTGATGCACTCACCGATCACCTCCTTCCCGAACGGCGTGCATCGCTGCGACCACTTAATGCGGATGAGATTCGACAAACAACAATTCTCTCCCTTCCCATGGAAGAGGCGAGCGTGAAGATTTCTTCCAAATTTCCTGCTGATGATGAGTCTGATCTCTCGTGGCCAGTCTGGGCAGGAAACATTCCGATAGAACATCGATATGGCCAACCTATCCCCGATCCGAGGATGACCCACCCACATCCACTCCCCGATTATGTGAAGAGATGGCCTGAAGGACGGACATGAATCTCTGGGATGACACCCTTTTCTATAACCCAAAAGAACGACCAGCCCTGAGCGAAGAGATAGATGCTGATGTCGCGATTATTGGTGGAGGCTTTACCGGATTATGGAGCGCTTACTATTTAAAATCACTTGATTCTACTTTGCGAATCGTGATCCTTGAGGGTGAGCGAATTGGATTTGGTGCAAGTGGACGTAACGGTGGTTGGTGCTCAGCGCTCTATCCAACAACTCACGGTTATGATGAGGTTCGTCCGCACTTGATTGAGTCAATCGATGCGATCGGCACTTTTGCGCAGAGCCATGCGCCAGAGGTTGGCTTTGTAAAAAGTGGCACCATCACCGTGGCGCGAAATAAGGCGCAACTTAAACGGATCCACGCTTCAAGTTCACTCCATGAAACATATTTATCGAAAGGCGCACTCCTCGGTCGAATCGGGATGAAGGGCGCACTTGGTGGGCTTTACACCCCTGATTGCGCAGTGATTCATCCTGGACGGTTGGTGCGCGCTCTTGCCGAGTATGTAGAAAAACTTGGCGTAATCATTTATGAAAAAACTCGCGCGCTCACTATCGAGCCAAATCGAGTGACAACCAGTAACGCAACCGTGCGCGCCACATCGATCATCAAAGCAACTGAAGTCTTCTCGCAGAATCCACGTTCGCATGCCCCAATTTATTCTCTGATGGTTGCCACTGAACCTTTAACGGATGAAATCTGGAGTGAGATTGGATTGGCGCATCGCGAGACATTCTCTGAAGCTCTGCATCTAGTGAACTATGGGCAACGAACGATTGATAATCGACTTGCTGTGGGTGGACGCGGTGCACGCTATCTCTTTGGATCACGATTACGTGCCCAGCACGAGATGGAATATCGAGTGCATCAAGAGATTATCGAATTAGTTCGTGAGTGGTTTCCAGCGCTGAAGCGAACCAAATTCACGCACCGTTGGGGTGGCGCCGTTTCCATTCCACGTGATTGGCACCCTTACATAAACTGGGATAGAGCCAGTGGAATCGCTCGCGCCGGAGGGTACTCCGGTGATGGTGTCACTCTCTCTCATCTAGCCGGCAAAACTCTTGCTCATTTAATTCTCGAACGCGAACATCCGATTACTTCACTACCCCATGTCAATTGGCGCAATCCCCTCTGGGAGCGAGAGCCACTTCGGTGGTTAGGCGTGAACGGAAGTGTTCTTGCTACAGACTTAGCAGATCGCGAAGAGGAACTTACTCGCCGGCCATCGCTCATAGCCAAGACTCTTAACTCATTTATCAGGGTCTAACTCTTACCGCTCTCACTAGCGGCCAATTGCCCGCAGGCTCCCTCGATTTCTCGTCCTCGGGTATCGCGAACCGTCACAGGAACGCCATAGCTCTCCAACTTCGCAACGAAGGCGTTCTCATCCTCTCGTCGGGAGGCAGTCCACTTCGATCCTGGAGTGGGATTGAGTGGGATGAGATTGACATGCGCATTCTTATTCTTAAGCATCCGTCCGAGTAAATCTGCTCGCCATGCTTGATCATTTACATCGCGAATCAAAGCGTATTCGATGGAATAGCGGCGCCCAGTGGTACGTGCATATTCATCGGCAGCCGCGAGAACTTCACGTACCTTCCACCTCGTGTTGATAGGAACCAAGGTGTCGCGCAACTCATCATCGGGTGTATGCAATGAGACTGCCAAAGTCACCGGAATCTTCTCTTGAATTAACTTTTCGATTCCCGTTACCAATCCCACAGTTGAGAGAGTCACCGAGCGCGCTCCGATACCAAACCCGTCAGGAGCCGGTGAGGTGATATTTCGAATGGAGCGCATCACTGCGTTGTAATTGGCCATCGGCTCACCCATGCCCATAAAGACGATATTTGAAAGCCTGGTTGGCTCCCCCATCTTTCCCGCTTCAAGAGCTTTGGTCGCTTCAAATACCTGTGCCGTGATCTCCCCTGCACTCAAGTTCCGAGTCAAACCTGCTTGCCCGGTAGCACAGAAGGGACAATTCATTCCACATCCTGCTTGAGAAGAGATGCAGAGGGTTGCCCGGTCGGGGTAACGCATCAACACGCTCTCCACCAACACCCCATCATGCATCTTCCAGAGATCTTTCCGAGTTGCACCACCATCACACTCAATTGTGCGTACCAACGTTAAAAGTTGTGGAAAGAGGGCATCTGAGAGTTTCCTTGCAATCGCAGGTGAAATGTCGCTCCACTCTGTCGGATCATCGCTATGGCGCGCAAAATAATGATTGGCTAATTGCTTCGCTCGAAATCCTTGCTCACCAAGTTCTTTTACGGCAGAAATTCGCTCTTCAGGGGTGAGATCAGCAAAATGCTTGGGCGCCTTTTTAGTCAGCGGAGCAACATCAATAATGAGTGGCTTATCCATCACCAATCACCCAACCAGATTCAATAGCGCCCAGATGAATGGTGAGGTAAGAAGGACAGAGTCCAGGCGATCGAGAACTCCACCATGGCCCGGAAGGAGCGCGCCCATATCCTTCAAATCTAAATCGCGTTTAATGGCGCTCTCAATGAAGTCTCCAGAGGTAGCGGTGACGACAGTTCCTAGCCCCACCAGCGCGCCAACCCACCACGCTTGGTCGAAGTAGGTACTTAACATTAACGAGCCACCGATTGCAGTGAATATCACCGATCCGATAAGACCTTCCCAACTTTTCTTGGGGCTGATAGTTGGTGCGATCTTGTGCTTACCAAGGAGCACTCCGAAGATGTAACCAAAGGTGTCGTTACATGCCACAAGGACCACTAAGGTCATGATCCGACGGAGTCCATCCTCCTCTTTCGCCATGACAAGTAAGAACGATGCGAGAAATGGGATGTAGGCAAGAGTGAAGATGCTCGCGAAAGCGCTCTTCACGAAGTCCTTAGGGCCACGGGTCAATATCGCAACTAATGTAAAGGGAACCGTCAGCGCCGTCGCCACCGCAATACCGGCAATACCTTCAAACCAGGCAGCGAGAAAAATTACCGTCGAAGTGAGGTAGAGCGAATTGCAGATATCGATATTTGCCCGCGAGAGCGCTCGATCCATCTCCCAAATTCCTCGATAGACGAAGGCAAGTGCTAAGAGCACGAAGAGGATGCGATCAAAGAAGCTAAGCGAACCTATGACAAGGCCGAGAATGACGATACCCACACCAATAGATGGCAAGAGTTTTCGCCCAGCCCACTTGTTGATTGCCTCGTTTATCGAGTGGAGGTCAGACATCCCGACGGCGCGAACTCTCAAACTTCGAGAAGTTCGGTCTCCTTATGTTTGAGCAAGTCATCGATTTTCGCCACGTGCGCGCTGGTGTGTTTATCTAACTCCTTTTCAGCGCGTGCGACATCGTCTTTTCCCACCTTGCCATCTTTCTCTAACTTTTCCAACGCTTCTTTGGCGTGGCGACGGATGTTCCGGACTGAGACTCGTGATTCTTCCGCTTTACTGCGCGCTACTTTGATAAATTCTTTTCGTCGATCTTCAGTTAATTGTGGGAAATTCACGCGAATGACACCGCCATCTGATGCTGGATTTACTCCAAGATCAGAATCGCGAATTGCCTTCTCGATGATAGCCATCGCGCCTTTGTCATAGGGAGTAACTACAGCGATGCGCGCCTCAGGTACTTTCACCGAAGCAAGTTGTGAAAGTGGAGTGAGTGTGCCGTAGTAGTCGACCATGATCTTGGCGAACATCGAAGGATGTGCTCGCCCCGTGCGGATCGCACCAAAATCATCGCGCGCGACCTCAACAGCCTTGTCCATCTTGGAATCGGAATCCTTAAGGATTCCGTTAACTAGCTCTGACATTTCATAACTCCTTAGGAGACGAGCGTTCCGTTTGATTCGCCTCGAACGGCTCGGGCGATATTTCCAGTTTTCATCAAATCAAAGACGATGATGGGAAGCGCATTTTCACGGCAAAGGCTAAAGGCAGCCGCATCTGCAACCGCGAGCGATTTGCTCAAGACTTCATCAAATGAGATCTTCTCGTACTTAGTCGCGCTCTTATCTTTTTGTGGATCAGCTGAGTAAACCCCATCGACACCACTCTTTGCGAGCAAGAGCGCTTCGGCTTTAATTTCTAGAGCGCGCTGTGCGGCAACGGTATCTGTTGTGAAGAAAGGCATTCCCGCACCTGCACCGAAGATAACGACTCGACCCTTATTGAGATGTCTGATCGCGCGAAGTGGTATGTAAGGCTCGGCTACTTGACCCATATGAATTGCAGTTTGTACGCGGGTAGGGACGCCCTCCTTCTCCAAGAAATCTTGGAGCGCAAGACAGTTCATCACGGTGCCAAGCATTCCCATGTAGTCGGCTCGCGCGCGATCCATGCCGCGCTGTTGCAATTCCGCACCGCGGAAGTAATTTCCACCACCAACAACAATCGCAATTTCAGTTCCCGAGCGGGCAACATCAGCAATCTGTTGTGCTATTCCTTGAACAACATCGGGATCGACACCGATACCAGTGCCACCACCAAAGACCTCACCCGAGAGTTTAAGGAGGACTCTCGAGTAGGTCATGGTCACTATTGTCTTACTGTCCGACGCGGAAACGGAAGAAGGCTGTCGCTGATGTCCCAGCCTCGGTGAGGACTTGGGCTACCGATTTCTTCTGATCCTTGGCAAATGCCTGTTCGACCAGGCTTACCTCCTTGACGAAACCGGTCACTCGACCTTCGACGATCTTGGCCAAAGCAGCCTCTGGCTTACCTTCGTTACGCGCAGTCTCTTCAGCGATACGTCGCTCATTCTCGATCACATCTGCTGGAACTTCCTCACGAGTGACATATTGGGGTGCAAATGCAGCGATATGTTGTGCGACATCTTTCCCGATATCCCCTGCTGCCTTGCTGAGTTGGAGCAGGACTCCAACCTGAGGTGGCAAGTCAGGGCTGGTCTTATGTAGGTAAGCAACAACAGGCGAACCTTTGAGAACGCCGACGCGACGAAGTGCGATCCGCTCACCGAGTGTGGCGTTCGCTTCGTCGATATGCGCTTGCACAGTTTTCCCGCCATCGAAATCTGATGCCAAAAAGCCTTCAGTGTCGGAGACATTGGATGTAGCAAGTTTGCTCACCAATTCATCGGCGAGCGCTTGAAAGCGCTCCCCTTTAGCAACAAAGTCGGTCTCACAGTTGAGCTCGAGGATGACACCTGAATCACCATCGACCTTCGCGGTGACAAGACCGTTGGAGGTAGCTCGCCCTTCGCGCTTCGTGACGCCTTTGAGACCTTTAACGCGGATGATTTCTACTGCTTTGTTGAAATCGCCACCAGCCTCATCGAGGGCCTTTTTGCAATCCAACATACCTGCGGCGGTCTGTTCGCGCAGGCGCTTCACATCTTCTGCTGTAAAGGACATGTATCTACGCTCTCTTTTGTTGATTTCGACTAATTGGCTGGTGTCTCTGCTGTTGTTGGGGCAGAAGGTGCTGCTGCTTCAAGTTGAGCTGCGACATCAGCAACAGCTGCTGCAGCAGGCTCTGGCTTGTTATTTGCCTGACGTGCTTGCATGCCAGCGACAACTGCATCAGCAATAACACGGGTAAGGAGTGCGACCGAGCGGATTGCATCGTCATTGCCTGGAATCTTGTATTCGACCTCATCTGGATCGCAGTTGGTATCAAGGATCGCAATCACCGGAATACCGAGCTTGTGCGCCTCCTGAACAGCGAGGTGCTCTTTCTTGGTGTCAACAACCCAGACTGCCGACGGAAGCTTGGTCATATTGCGAATACCATCAAGGTTCTTCTTCAACTTATCTTTTTCGCGGCGGAAGATGAGAAGTTCTTTCTTCGTTCGAATTTGATCTTGATTTGTCTCGAGGGCTTCGAGCTCTTTGAGACGATCAATGCGCTTAGCAACGGTGTTGAAGTTGGTGAGCATGCCGCCGAGCCAACGCTCAGTCACATAAGGCATGCCGACGCGCTTAGCCTGTTCGATGATCGGCTCTTGCGCTTGCTTCTTCGTTCCAACGAAGAGGATATGTCCGCCACGGGCGACAGTATCTTTCACAAAGGAATATGCCTGATCGATAAGACCCAATGATTGCTGGATATCGATGATGTAGATGCCGTTACGTTCGGTGAAGATGTAACGCTTCATCTTGGGATTCCATCGACGGGTTTGATGTCCGAAATGGACGCCGCTGTCGAGGAGTTCTCGCATGGTGACAACCGCCATGGTTGCGCGCTCCTAATTCCGCACACGGTAAGACCGTGCGCACTCGGTTGTTGGTAGGAATCGATTTGATTCTTACCCCTAGCAAGTCGAGCCGGCGCCCTTCGATATGGACCGCTTCGCTTTCGCGCGCGGACCGAGGTAGTGAAGGGGCTCGATTTGCGTGAAGTCACCGGTTTTACTCGGTGCTGGCGCCAAGCCTACCTGACCCACAGGGCTCCGATATCCCCAGAAGCGACCCCACTCAGCCTCGATGGGGTAAGAGGCTCACCATTATCGGCGCCATGAATCTCACCCTTCTTCCCTCCTCCGCCTCCAAATGGGCGGCGATTGCCGCATTCTCTGCTACTGCCTTTCTCTCAGGCCTGGCTCTGCCTACCACCGCACGCGATATCCCTGCAGCCCAAAGTTGGATCTCCCCTCTTCCTGGAGCGCGCCCAGTGATAACGAGTTACCACCCGGAAAGTAAGAGCGCTAAGCGAGGTGGGGTTAAGACTCCTAAAGGAGCGCATATGGGAGTGGATTTCATCGCAACATTTGGTGAAGAGATTCGCGCACCCCAAGATGGCGTCATCTCTTACATCGGCAATGTAAATAAAATCCCGATTGTCGTACTCACGCACTTGGATCAATTGGTTTTGCGACGGACTACTTATTTACCTGCAAGCACTGATTTCACCGTCGGGCATCTAGTAGCGCAAGGAGAGAACTTTGCGCGAGTAGCACCAATATTCCATTGCGCTAGGCCATGCCTTCATTGGGGTGAGCGGATTGGAAATAAATATTCCAATCCGATGAAACATCTGGGTAAAGCTGTTCTACTTCCGCGCTTTGATTAATCGTTCTTCACGCGCGGGGATGTGCTTGTTTATATGCAGCCTTTAATCGCTCTTCAGAGACATGGGTATAAATCTGAGTTGTCGCTAGCGATGCATGGCCCAATATCTCCTGAACAGTTCGCAGATCCGCGCCGCGTTCTAAAAGATGAGTGGCGGCGCTATGGCGCAAGCCGTGTGGGCCCACCCGAGGAGAGTTCGGCAACGCTTGCAGCGCGGTGTAGACCACTTCTCGAACAGTTCGCGGATCGATTCGCCCTCCGCGCGCACCAAGAAAGCAGGCGAGCCCTGATGAACTGCTCAGATACGAACCACGAGATTGCTCGATCCACGCATCCAAGGCTCGAAGCGCTGGAGCACCAAGCGGAACGGTCCGTTCCTTCCGACCCTTTCCAAAGACGCGGATAGTATTTCGAGAACGGTCAATATCTTCCAAGTCGAGCCCACAGAGTTCGGAGACCCGGATTCCGGTGCTGTAAAGAAGTTCCACTATCGCGATATTGCGAATTGCATGCGGTTCTGCCTCTTCGTTGACTGCGCTGGCTAATGAGTTAAATACCTCTTCAGTCTCATCGATGGTGAGCACTGTTGGCAAGGTCCGCTGCGAGCGCGGAGTCGCTAACCGCTCACCGATATCCTCTTTCATTAATCCACTCTTAGTTGCCCATGCAGTGAATGTGCGGACCGCAACAGCCCGCCGCGCAATTGTGGTTCTCGCTCCACCTTTGCTCTGCAGTGATGCTAACCATGATCGAATTGCTGGAAGGGTTAATTTATCGACGGTAGTGATTCCCATATGAGCGCAATGCTCGAAGAGTGAGGTGAGGTCTCCGATGTAGGCACGAATAGTGTGTTCAGAGAGATTTCGCTGCAGACGCAGATGCTCTTCATATCGAATCAGAGTATCTGCATACATAAATTAAAGGTTACTCGGGCTTTATTCCTTTACGGAGCAAGCCATACGTAACAGCCTCTTCCAAAGCCATTTCCGAGGCGGCGATGACGTTCTCATGAACACCGACTGTGGTCCACTCCCCGTCACCATCACTTGTCTCAACAAGTACTCGGGTCACTGCGCTCGTGCCTTGACGGCCTTCGAGGATACGGACCTTGTAATCAGTCAATTCTAAAGCGGCCAATTCTGGATAGATACTCTCTAGCCCTTTGCGGAGCGCATTATCAATCGCGTTCACTGGACCATTTCCTTCACCAGCAGTGATGAACTCCTTGTCGCGCGCCTTGATCTTCACCGTGGCGCGTGAGATTACCGATGCATCAGGACGGCACTCGACATTGGTAGACCATTCAAGGACGGTAAAGAACCGAATCCTCTCCCCTGCTTGCGCCTCACGTAAAAGTAATTCGAAGGAGGCATCGGCAGCTTCGAAGGTGTAGCCACGCATCTCCATCTCCTTGACGCGCTCTACGACCTTGCCAACAAGTTCTCGATCAGTACTGACATCGATACCCATCTCTTGACTCTTTAGCTCCACCGATGCGCGCCCTGCCATATCGGAGACAAGCATGCGGCGATCGTTGCCGACATACTCTGGTTCGGTATGTTGATAGAGCGTGGGATCCACTTTGATTGCCGAAGCATGTAACCCAGCCTTATGCGCGAAGGCGGAGATGCCAACGTATGGTTGGCGTGGACTTGGTGCGATGTTGGTGACCTCGGCTACCGCGTGCGAGATGCGGAATGCTTCATGAAGATGTCCTTCAGGTAGGACCGGTTTCTTATATTTCAGTTCTAGGTTTGCAATGACAGAAACTAGATCAGCGTTACCAGTTCGCTCGCCATATCCATTGAGCGTTCCTTGTACGTGAGTAGCGCCCGCATCGATTGCAGCAAGCGAATTCGCGATGGCGCAGCCAGTGTCGTTGTGGCAATGGATTCCCACGCGCGCACCAGTGACTGCCAACGCATCAGCAACTACATCGGCGATTTCGCTAGGCAACATTCCACCATTGGTATCGCAGAGCGCAGCCACATCGGCTCCCGCCTCGATTGCCACACGCACTACCTCGAGCGCATAAGCCTTATTTGCACGATAACCATCGAAGAAATGTTCGGCATCAAGGAAAACCCGGCGCCCTTCTTTGACCATCAAGGCAATCGTGTCGCGGACCATCGACAAATTTTCATCAAGTGAAGTCTTGAGCGCGAGATCGACGTGTCGATCGTGTGATTTCGCAACAACGGTAATAATCGGCGCTTGCGAATCAAGGAGTGCGCGCACCTGTTCATCATCAACAGCTTTGACATTTGGGCGTCGGGTTGCACCGAAGGCGACAAACTGTGCATTTTTAAATTTCATTTCTTTAGCAACGCGGGCAAAAAACTCCGTGTCTCGCGGATTAGCCCCAGGCCAGCCACCTTCGATAAATCCCACGCCGAGATCATCAAGATGTTTGGCAATAGTCATCTTGTCGTGAACGGAGAGATTTAAGCCCTCTTGCTGCGCACCATCACGTAACGTGGTGTCGTAGATATGAAAGGCATCGCCCTGAGGTTGGGTAGCCATTAGAGAACGCGCTTCATCCAACCGTGCGCATCAGCAACAGTTCCATGTTGAATACCCAAAAGGTGCTCGCGCAATTTCATCGTGATTGGACCAGGCTTGCCATCGCCGATGGTGAAGTTGCCTTGTGCGCTCTTTGCCTCGCCAATACCGGAGATAACAGCAGCAGTGCCACAGGCAAATACTTCGGTGATCTCACCGCTAGCCACGCCTGCACGCCACTGATCGACAGAGATCATTCCCTCTTCAACGTTGTAGCCGAGATCTTTCGCAACGGTAAGGAGCGAGTAGCGAGTGATTCCAGGAAGCAGGGTTCCGGTCAGTGACGGGGTGAAAATAGTTGCCTTATCTCCCGAACCTTTCACGAAGAAGAGGTTCATGCCACCCATCTCCTCCACCCATTTGCGCTCCACTGCATCGAGCCAGACCACTTGGTCGCAACCCTCTTTTGCAGCGGCCTTCTGGGCAACAAGAGAGGCTGCATAGTTGCCACCACACTTTGCTTCGCCAGTACCGCCAGGAGCAGCCCGAACATATTCGGTGGAGATCCATACCGAAACTGGTTTTGCAGCGTTGAAATATGCAGCGGCGGGAGTTGCAATCAATAAGTACATCGCGGCATTGCTTGGACGTACACCCAAACCAACTTCGGAGGCAATCATGAACGGACGTAGGTAGAGCGACTCACCTGGGTTGTTGGGGACCCAGCCCGCATCTTGCTTTACCAGCGCTTCGACAGTCGCCACAAAATCTTCAACAGGAAGTTCAGGTAGCGCCATCCGCGCAGCGCTTCTTGCAAAACGGGCGCCATTCTCTTGCGGACGGAAAAGAGAGACTCCTCCGTCAGCCTGACGGTATGCCTTCAAACCTTCAAAGATCTCTTGACCATAATGAAAGACAGCAGTGGCTGGATCTAATGTGATTGGCGCATAAGGAACTAGCTCTGCATCGCTCCAACCATCGGCTTCACTCCAGTTCGCGACCACCATGTTGTCGGTGTAGTACTTACCAAAACCAGGGGCCGAAACTCTCTCTCTGCGTTCTACATCAGGCACTGGATTAGCGCTGGGTTTTAGTTGAATCTTCATGGCCTGCTCTCTTCTTATATAAGCGCTGCTATGGCAGAACCGATATCAGTAGTGGAACGCCCTGATGTGCGAGTTGCTAGGTCCTTCGCCACTGCGGCATTGACTTCAGCAGCAGCCTGCGCATGCCCTAAATGCTCAAGCATCATGGCAAGGGAGAGGATGGTCGCCGTTGGATCAGCGATGTTCTTGCCAGCGATATCCGGCGCAGAGCCATGGACGGGCTCGAACATGGACGGAAACTTTGGATCGGGGCTGATATTGCCTGAGCAGGCAAGTCCAATTCCACCTGTGATTGCTGCAGATATATCGGTGAGGATATCGCCGAACAAGTTGTCGGTAACCACGACATCAAATCGTGCAGGGTCGGTAACAAAGAACATCGCTGCAGCATCAACGTGGAAATAATCCGTTTTGATGTTGGGATATTCCCTCTTCACTTCATCAAAGGTGCGCTTCCAGAGCGCACCTGAGTGCAACATGATGTTGTCCTTGTGAACCATCGTGACCTTCTTGCGACCACGAGCTACACAAAGCTCGAATGCGTAACGAATTACTCGCTCAACACCTGAGCGGGTATTGATGCTCACTTCGGTAGCAACCTCGCGTGGCGTAGTTACTGCCAACGAACCGCCAGCGCCTGAGTAAGGACCTTCGGTTCCTTCGCGTACAACTAGGAAATCAATTGGATCTTTGGTCGCTAGCGGTGAAGTTACTCCAGGATGAAGTTTTGCCGGACGAAGGTTGACATATTGATCGAAGGCAAAGCGCATCTTGAGTAATAAACCGCGCTCGAGAACTCCACTTTGCACAGTTGGGTCGCCGACAGCGCCAAGGAAGATTGCATCATGCTTAGCAATCTCAGCCATCGTCGCATCGTGTAAGACCTCACCAGTCTTATGAAAGTGTGCTGCGCCTAAATCAAACTTCTTAGTCTCGAATGTCAGGCCATGCTTCTTTGCCACTACATCGAGGACTTTGAGCCCTTCATTGATGACATCTGGACCAATTCCATCCCCGCCAACAACTGCAATTTTCTGTACTTTGCTCATAGTTACACCAACGTCACAAATCGAGCGGTAGCAGATGTCTCTTTCGCTACCTTGGCGAGTACATCGGCAGGGATAGCCGAATCGACTGTAAGGACCATGAGTGCTTCTCCTCCACGCTGGTTACGGGCAACTTGCATGCCAGCGATATTTATTCCTAGGGCTCCCAGCGCATTACCTACAGCCCCAACAACGCCAGGACGATCGGTGTAGCGAAGGAAAAGTAAGTGATCTGAGAATGCGACATCGACATCAAGTCCACCAATCTCGACAATCTTCTCGACGCGTTTGATTCCCATCAAAGTGCCGCTTACTGAAACGCGTTCACCATTAGCAAGTGCGCCAGAGAGATAGACCATATTGCGATGATCAGGACTGTCACCAGTTGTGCTTACCGATGCCGCCAAACCTCGCTCGTGGGAGAGCGATGGCGCGTTGACATAAGTGACATCATTAACGCCAGAAGCGCTAAGGATTCCACGAAGAGCACTCGTTGCAAGTACCGAACAATCTTCACTAGCAATCTCACCACGTACTTCAACATCGACAGCGACTGGTGATTCGCCTGCAATTGCAAAGAGAACTTGGGCTAACTTCTCCACTAAAGGAAGAGCTGGACGGACATCTTCGGCGATAGCGCCACCCTTCACGTTAACCGCATCCGGAACCAATTCGCCGGCAAGGGCTTTGCGAACGGAGATTGCCACTGCGATGCCAGCGCGCTCTTGAGCCTCGTCAGTTGAGGCGCCCAAGTGCGGAGTTGCCACGACGTTATCGAGAGCGAAGAGCGGTGAATCGGTACATGGCTCTGTCGCAAAAACATCAAGACCTGCGCCAGCAACTTTTCCAGTAGTTAGCGCTTGGTAGAGCGCTTCTTCATCAAGAACGCCACCGCGAGCAGCATTGATGATGCGCACTGTTGGTTTGACCTTCTTGAGCGCTTCCGTACCAATGAGATTTGCAGTCTCTTTAGTTTTTGGCAAGTGAATAGTGATGAAATCGCTCTCGGCGAGCAAGGTATCGAGATCGACTAGCTTTACATCAAGTTGCGCTGCGCGCGCTGGTGGCAGGTAAGGGTCGTATGCCAACACCTTCATCCCGAACGCTTGCATGCGATGGGCGACGAGTTGGCCAATCCGACCGAAGCCGACAATGCCAAGGGTCTTTTCGAAGAGTTCTGCTCCAGTGTATTTAGAACGTGCCCACTTGCCGATTCGAAGCGCTGCATGAGCTGGCGAGATGAGACGTGCGCTTGCTAAGAGCAAAGCAATGGCAAGTTCCGCAGCGCTAACAATATTGGAGGTTGGGGCATTGACGACCATAACGCCAGCAGCGGTGGCTGCGGGAACATCGACATTATCAAGTCCAACTCCGGCGCGAGCAATCACTTTCAAACCTTTGGCAGCAGCGATTGCCTCGCTATCCATTTTGGTTGCTGAGCGAATCAAGACTGCAGAGACGCCTTTTGCCAACTCTGCGAGCAATTCCCCACGATCAGCACCATTGCAATTGCGAACTTCAAAGTCAGGTCCGAGCGCCTCTAAGGTCGCTGGACTTAACTCTTCAGCAATAAGAACGACTGGTTTGCTCATTAGCGCGCAGCGGTTCCCTCGGTGTAGTCATCTTTGGTCTTGACCCACGACATCATTGCGCGAAGGTCACGACCGACCTGCTCGATTGGATGTTGCTCGCCCTTGGCACGAAGCGCCTTGAATTCTGGCGCACCAGCATCTTGATCTGCGATGAATCGCGCCGCAAATGAACCATTTTGGACATCTTTGAGAACTGCACGCATATTATCTTTCACACGATCATCGAGAACTCGTGGTCCAGAGATGTAATCGCCATATTCAGCAGTATCGGAGACTGACCAACGCTGCTTGGCAATGCCACCTTCGTACATCAAATCAACAATTAGCTTGAGCTCATGTAAGCACTCGAAGTATGCAACTTCAGGTTGATAACCAGCCTCGAGGAGAACTTCGTAACCCATCTGCACAAGACGTGAGGCGCCACCACAGAGAACTGCTTGCTCACCAAAGAGATCTGTCTCGCACTCCTCAGTAAACGTTGTGAGGATTCCGCCGGCGCGAAGTCCGCCGATTGCTTTCGCATAGGAGAGGGTAAGTGGCCATGCATTGCCGGTTGCATCTTGTTCAACCGCAACGATTACTGGAACGCCACGACCGGCTACATATTCACGACGTACAAGATGTCCTGGACCTTTAGGTGCCACCATGCAGACATCGACATTTGATGGCGGCTTGATATAACCAAAACGAATATTAAATCCATGACCAAAGAAGAGCGCAGCACCTGGTTTCAAGTTTGGCTCGATAGATTCTTTATAGATGCCTCGTTGAAAGTGATCTGGTGCAAGGAGCATCACAACATCTGCTTCCTTGACAGCATCGGCAACGCTTAATACTCGAAGCCCTTCAGATTCAGCCTTCGCCTGTGACTTAGAACCTGGCTTAAGGCCAACGCGAACATCGACCCCGCTATCGCGCAGGCTAAGCGCATGGGCATGGCCTTGAGAGCCGTAACCAATGACGGCAACCTTCTTATTTTGGATGATGGAGAGATCGGCATCTTCATCGTGATAGAGAGTGGCCACGGGTTACGCTCCTTTATGATCGAGGATCTTGCTGGTTTCTGGGTTTGGGTTAAAAACTCGGTTTATGGCTGAATACTACGCCCCATCGCGACTACTCCCGACTGGGTCAATTCCATAATCCCGAACTGGGCGAGCTCATTGAGCAGCATCTGGGTCTGGGCAGGGCTGGCGGTTTGCTGGATGGTCACCGAGGAGTTAGTGGCCTCAACCACATGGGCCCCGAACTTTTCCAGAACTGCATCGACCGATTTCCGGTCACTCTCTCCATTTTTTAATCCAATGCGAACAAGAATCAATTCCACTTGATGAGAGGTGCGCTCAGGCAATTCAATGATGTCAATGACATTAATTAATTTATCTAATTGTTGAATGACTTGATCGAGCGCATGTCCTTCGACGTTAACTGCAATGGTTATTCGTGAAATCTCTGGGTTCTCAGTTGGACCAACTGAGAGCGCTTCAATGTTGTAGCCACGGCGAGAGAAGAGCGAGGAAACTCGCGCGAGTACTCCTGATTGGTTTTCTACCAGGACAGAGAGAATATGTGTCTGCATTAGAGCTCCTGTGAATCCCAGTCGGGCGCTAATTCACGCGCGATCATGATGTCGTCATTGGATGTACCCGCCGCCACCATCGGCCAGACCATCGCATCACGGAATACATTGAAATCAACAACGACAGGTTGATCGTTGATTGCCATTGCAGCTTCGATAGTCTTGTCGACATCTTCAGGTCGTTCGCAACGTAATCCAACACAGCCCATCGCATCTGCAAGTTTTGCAAAGTCCGGTACGCGCTTGGAATGCAAGTCAGTATTTGAATAGCGTTGGTTATAGAAAAGTGTTTGCCACTGACGAACCATTCCTAAACTATCATTATTGATAAGTGCGACCTTGATTGGAATATTGTTAATTGCGCATGTCACCAATTCTTGATTTGTCATCTGGAAACAGCCATCGCCATCGATTGCCCATACTGTGGTATCAGGCGCACCTACCTTGGCGCCCATTGCCGCAGGAACTGCATAACCCATAGTTCCTAAGCCGCCAGAGTTGAGCCAAGTCCGTGGTTTCTCATAACTTATAAATTGCGATGCCCACATCTGATGTTGACCAACACCGGCGGTGTAAATGGTCTCTGGGTCAGAGATCTTTCCTAGACGTTCAATCACATATTGCGGAGAGAGTGAGCCATCACTTGGCATGTCATAACCAACTGGATAGGTGGTTCGCCAGCCATCAACTTGCTTCCACCATGCGGTGAGATCCGGTTGATGCTTAGCAAATTCTGACTTTAACGCTGGCACGAGTTGGGCCATCGTCAACCGAACATCGCCGATAACCGGAACATCAGCATGGCGATTCTTACCGATTTCTGCTGGGTCGATGTCGGCGTGAATCACCTTCGCGTTAGGGGCGAAGGTGGAGAGTTTTCCGGTGACGCGATCATCAAATCGCGCACCAAGAGTGATTAACAGGTCTGCTTTCTGGAGTGAGGTCACTGCAGCGACGCTGCCGTGCATACCTGGCATACCTACATGAAGTTTGTGACTGTCAGGGAATGCACCTCGAGCCATCAACGTTGTGACAACTGGTGCGCCAACTAATTCTGCGAGCGCTCGTAATTCTTTATAGCCATTGGCTTTGATAACTCCGCCACCAACGTAGAGAACTGGGCGGACAGATTGCGCGATGAGCGCTGCCGCATCCTTGATTGCTTCTGGAACGGGTTGAGAGTGATCACGATAACCAGGAAGATCACTATTCTTGGGCCAATCAAAAGTTACTTTCTCCTGAAGCGCATCTTTGGCAATATCCACGAGAACTGTTCCGGGTCGACCGCTGGCAGCGATGTGATAAGCCTGCGCAATTGCTCGTGGAATATCGATTGCTCGAGTAACGAGAAAATTATGTTTGGTGATTGGCATGGTGATGCCGCGAATATCAGCCTCTTGAAATGCATCGGTGCCAATTGCGCTCGAGGGAACTTGTCCAGTGATCGCCACCATCGGAACTGAATCCATCTGGGCATCGGCGATTGGAGTAACAAGGTTGGTTGCACCAGGGCCAGATGTTGCAATGCAGGTTCCCACTCGTCCGGTTGCTTGCGCGTAACCAGTAGCGGCATGGCCAGCGCCTTGTTCGTGGCGAACCAAAATGTGGCGAATCTTGCTGTCGTAGATTGGATCGTAAGCGGGAAGGATTGCACCGCCAGGTATGCCGAACATGACATCCACGCCAGCGCGCTCCAATGAATGGATCAAGCTCTGTGCGCCAGTCATCTCCTCGGCCATAATCTTTTACCCCTTACTAATGCGAAATCCCTCAGTGATTCCACTGAGGGATGGCGCACGATCCGTATTAACGCTAGATCGCGCGCTCCATAACCACAATAATTACAGCGGTTGCCATGGCCTTATTCTCTCGGCAAGGGGCGATAACCGTCAACCCCTACTTGACCCCAACTCCCCCAATTCCCATACAGAGGGCGTGAGGTTAGTCGCAGACTGCGCCCTTGGAGGCTGAACCTACGAGCTTGGAGTACTTAGCCAGGACCCCACGGGAGTAGCGATGGGAGAGCGGGGCCCACCCCCTCTTCCGCTCGGCAAGTTCGCCATCGGAGACCAGGAGATCTAACTGACGAGTCTTGGTATTGATGCGAATAATGTCGCCGTTGCGGACAAATGCGATGGGGCCACCATCGACTGCTTCTGGAGCGATATGGCCAACGCAAAGACCAGTTGATCCACCGGAGAAGCGGCCATCAGTTAATAGCATCGTTGTCTTACCCAGTCCGGCACCTTTAATTGCTCCGGTAATCATCAACATCTCCCGCATCCCAGGTCCACCCTTTGGACCTTCGTAACGAATAACGAGAACATCCCCGGCTTGAATCGAACCATTCTCGAGCGCATCCATTGCTTCGCGTTCGCGTTCGAACACCTTCGCTGGACCTTCAAAGGTCTCAATTCCTATCCCTGCAGTCTTCGTTACTGCACCTTCAGGAGCAAGTGATCCACGCAGGATCGTGATGCCACCGGTGGTATCCATTGGATTTTTTGTTGCACGAAGGATCTCACCATCAGGATCAGGTGGAGCGATATGCGCCAAATTCTCGGCCATCGTCTTACCCGTCACTGTTAATGCATCTCCGTGCAGCAACTTGGCATCAAGGAGTGAGCGAAGTACCACTGGCACTCCACCAACCTTGTCGACATCGCTCATCACGTAACGACCAAATGGTTTGAGGTCTCCAAGTAATGGAACTTTTGATCCGATTCGATGGAAATCCTCTAGTTCAAGATCAACATCTGCCTCATGAGCAAGTGCCATCAGATGAAGTACCGCATTAGTTGAACCACCAAGTGCCATCAAAATGGTGATGGCATTTTCAAATGCCTGCTTAGTCAAGATATCGCGAGCGGTAATCCCTTGTTTGATGAGTTCAACGACTGCAACGCCAGATTTCTTCGCATAATCATCGCGACGTCGATCTACTGCCGGTGGCGCTGCTGAACCTGGAAGGGAGAGGCCAATGGCTTCACCTATAGATGCCATCGTGTTTGCCGTGTACATACCACCGCACGCACCTTCACCTGGACAGATTGCACGTTCGATACGATCCACTTGATCCTGTGAAATCAAACCACGTGCACATGCGCCGACTGCTTCAAATGCATCGATGATGGTGACATCTTTACCATCCACATTTCCGGGCAAAGTGGAACCTGCATAGACGAATACTGAAGCAACATCTAGACGCGCTGCTGCCATCATCATTCCAGGGAGAGATTTATCGCATCCTGCGAACATCACCATGCCATCGAGGCGCTCAGCCTGCATAACGGTCTCTACGGAATCTGCAATTACCTCTCGAGAGACGAGTGAAAAGTGCATCCCTTCATGTCCCATCGAGATTCCATCAGAGACTGAGATAGTTGCGAATTGAAGCGGGAATCCCCCTGCTTGATGCACGCCCTCTTTTGAAGCTTTCGCAAGACGATCGAGAGAGAGATTGCACGGTGTTATTTCATTCCACGATGAAGCAATGCCTATTTGAGGTTTGACCCAATCATCATCCCCCATGCCAACTGCGCGAAGCATGCCGCGCGCTGGCGCACGCTCGAGACCATCAGTAACTGTGCCAGAGCGTGGCTTCATGGGATTTAGCGGGCTATCACCTGTGTTCTTGGTCATAGGTGAATAGTAAAGGCAATATCTCCACGAATGCGAATGTCCAGGCTGTTACCTTATATACCTACGCATTCGCGTGTTCAAAGCCAAACCGGAGAAATCAATGACAACCAATAATAATTCTGTATCGAACCTTGCCCCCGATAGATGGCGCACCTTGTTTGTGATTGCCATCGCCCAGTTGATGGTGGTCCTCGATGCCTCCATCGTCAACATTGCGATTCCAAGTGCAAAAGCGGATCTTGGAATCTCGGATACTAATCAGCAGTGGGTGGTGACGGCCTACACCCTTGCTTTTGGATCCTTGCTTTTGCTTGGTGGACGGATTGCAGATTTCGTGGGGCGAAAGAAGATTTTCATTATTGGTCTCCTCGGTTTTGCTGCGGCATCCGCACTTGGTGGAATCGCATCTACGCAAGGGCTGCTCTTTGCTTCGCGTGGTCTACAAGGTGTCTTCGGCGCGCTTCTTGCCCCTGCTGCACTCTCGATTGTGAGCGTCACCTTCACCGATCCCAAAGAACGCGCTCGTGCATTTGGTGTGTACGGTGCAATCTCAGGTGGTGGAGCTGCAATCGGCCTGATTCTCGGCGGCACGCTCACTGAATACTTCTCATGGCGCTGGTGCCTTGGCGTAAATACACCTATTGCGCTTATCGCGGGATTGCTCGCCTTCAAATATGTGCACGAGTCAAAAGCGGGCGGCGACCATAGCTATGACTTGCCAGGAACGTTAACGGCGAGCGCAGGACTCTTTGCCCTCGTCTATGGTTTCAATGAAGCAGCAACGAAAGGTTGGTCCGCAAATATCACGATTGCTTTCTTGGCTGCCTCCGCGATTCTGCTCATTGCATTCTTTATTTTCGAGAAGAAGGTCAAGAATCCACTAATGCCCCTTCGCATAATCAGCGAACGTAATCGTGGAGGTTCCTATCTTGGATCCCTCGTCGTTGGCGCCGGACTCTTTTCGATGTTCCTCTTTCTCGGCATTTATCTTCAATCGGTATTGGGTTACACCCCACTCAAAGCTGGCTTCGCCTTCATGCCATTTACTGCGGGAATCATCGTTTTCGCAGGGGTGGCATCGCAATTGCTTCCCAAGGTTGGTCCCCGTCCACTAATGGTTCCAGGGTTGCTCGCTGCCGCTGTTGGCCTCTTATTGCTCACGCAAATCACTCCTGAAACTTCATACATAACCCACGTCCTCCCTGCGCTCTTGATTATGAGTAGTGGCATGGCGCTGGTCTTCATCCCGCTCTCCACTACTGCTCTTCATGGAGTGGGCAATCGTGATGCTGGGGTCGCGAGCGCTCTGATCAACACCAGCCAACAGGTCGGTGGCTCACTAGGCACTGCGCTGCTCAATACCGTTGCAGCTACCGCAACCACTTCATATATGACTGCCAATGCAACCAAGTCACCGCTCTTTGGTCTGACTCATGGATTCACCGTCGCATTTACGGTGAGTGCGGCCTTGCTTGTCGTTGGCGCAATTGTTCTAGCGCTCTTTATCAATATCGGGAAAGAGTCGGTTGTCGAAAATGAAGGTGGCGCAGCGGTCCACTAAAGAGAAATTACGCCTGACCTAAGAGGCCAAGGAGGAGTTCGCGCACACGCGCGGCATCTGCTTGGCCTTTAGTTTCCTTCATCACAGCGCCAATCAGCGCACCTGCGGCGGGTAAGTGTCCATTGCGAACCTTCTCTGCAGTCTCTGGTTGCGCTGCAATTGCCTTTTCGATGGCAGCAATGAGCGAACTTTCATCGGATACAACTTTTATTCCCTTGATAGCAATCACCGAATCTGGATCACCTTCACCGGCAATAACGGAAGCGACAACTTGTCTGGCAAGTTTGTCCGTCAACTCTCCCGCTCCGATCAATTCAACTATCCGAGCAACATCCTTGGGAGAGATCCCTGCCGCATTCAATTCAACCTCAGCCTCATTGGCAAGACGCGAAATCTCACCTAACCACCAACCGCGCGCTTTTGTTGGGTCGGCGCCCAAGGCGACCGTCTCTTCGACGAGATCAACTGCACCGGCATTGACCATTGCAGCCATCTCTTTATCGGGAACTTGCCACTGCTCTTGTAAACGCGCTCTGCGCACCGAAGGTTTCTCAGGTAAATCGCTGCGCAACTGTTCAATCCATGGCGCATCAGGTGCCACGGGGGTGAGATCGGGCTCAGGGAAATAACGGTAATCCTCTGCCTGCTCTTTAGAGCGACCAGAGCGGGTAGCGCCAGTATCTTCCTGGAAGTGGCGGGTCTCCTGAATGACGCGCTCGCCCTTATCTAATAGTCCTGCATGGCGAATCATCTCTCCACGCACAGCGCGTTCTACTGAGCGGAGCGAGTTCACATTCTTGGTTTCACTCCGCGTTCCTAATTTTCCCGAACCAATCGGAGCTAGTGATACGTTTGCATCGCAGCGAAGTGAACCCTGCTCCATCTTCACATCACTGACGCCAAGAGATCGCAAGATATCGCGCAACTCTTTCACATATGCCTTCGCAACTTCAGGGGCATACTTGCCCGTTCCTGAGACGACCTTTGTCACAATCTCCACCAGCGGAATGCCGGCACGGTTGTAATCCAAGAGCGAATATTCAGCGCCATGGATACGGCCAGTTGCGCCACCTACATGGAGGGATTTCCCGGTGTCCTCCTCCATATGTACCCGTTCAATCTCAATTCGGAAAGTCTTACTCCCCTCATCAGTTTCAACCTCGACATCGAGGTATCCATTGGTGCAGATGGGTTCGTCGTACTGAGAGATTTGGAAATTCTTTGGCATATCTGGGTAGAAGTAATTCTTTCGCGCAAACCTACTCTTTGGTGTGATTGCGCAGTTAAGAGCTAAGCCAATCCGAATCGTGCTCTCGATTGCCTTTTCATTCACGACTGGGAGCGCACCCGGCATTCCTAAACAGACTGGACAAGTTTGAGTATTTGGAGCAGCACCAAACTCAGTGGCACATCCACAGAACATCTTGGTTTGAGTGTTGAGTTCAACGTGTACCTCAAGGCCAAGCGATGGTTCGTACTTGGCAACGACCTCTTCGTAAGTAAGAGCCATTAGCGGAGCACTAAATCTGGAATTTGATGGGTAAGTGGTCCATTCCATTTGGCACTCAACTCGCGCTCCAAAGCGCCACCTACTAGGTAGAGTCGATCATCTTTCATTGCCGGCGCGATGATCTGGAAACCAACGGGTAAACCGTCCGAGAGTCCAGCAGGCAGACTCATCGAGGCAACTCCCGCGAGGTTAACTGGAATGGTCGCGACATCGCTTAGATACATCGCAACTGGATCATTACTCTTCTCGCCGATCTTAAATGCCACCGTTGGCGTAGTTGGTGAAACCAGAACATCCACTTTCGAATATGCAGCCGCGAAGTCACGAGTAATGAGCGTACGGACTTTTTGAGCACTTCCGTAGAACGCATCGTAATAACCAGCCGACAGCGCATACGTTCCTAAGATGATTCGTCTCTTGACTTCATCACCAAATCCAGCATCTCGAGTAAGGCTCATTACCTCTTCTGCGCTCTTGGTGCCATCGTCTCCAATTCGAAGGCCATAACGCATCGCATCAAATCGAGCCAAG
>VGAL01000007.1 GCA_016870715.1 Actinomycetota bacterium
CCGTGAAGAGTAGGGCCATGGTGCGAGCGCTAGTCACGGGGGGATCGCGGGGTTTGGGCTACGAGGTTGCCAGAGGGCTACTTGCTCACGGAATCGACACCACCATCCTCGGTCAGAGCGCAGAGAACGTGGCGAGGGCATCGCGAGAGCTAGGTATTTCAGGAATCACCTGCGACGTTCGGGACTTCAACCGTCTGCAGGAGATCAAATCCCAGCATCAACCATTCGACATTATTGTGCTCTCACATGGCGTGATGTCAGAGAAAATGTCGAAGACTATGAAGGCAACGAAAGAGGATTGGGATCGAACGATTGATATCAATCTTTCCGGTGTATTTAATGTGGTGAATACTTTTGCCGACCATATGGTTGAGCAGCGAAATGGTCGAGTCATTGTGTTTAGCGCATGTCTTGGACGTATGTCAGGGCCAGGTAATGCAGGCGGACTTGCGCCCTATCGAATTAGCAAGGCAGGAGTAAATGCTTTTGTTCGCAATTTCGCCCACGAAACTGGATTAGGCGCACGCGGCGTACTTGTTGATGCAATCTGCCCTAATCACTCGAAGACTGACATGGGCGGACCCAATGCACCGCGTACAGCTGCCGAAGGTGCAGAAACTGCAATCTGGTTGGCAACGCGAGATTTCACTCCTGGAGTCGATCAGACCGGATTACTTTGGGAAGATAGAGAAGTGGTGGCGTGGTGATAGCAAAACTGAGAGATGAACTTTTCTTGCGACGAATTACCTCGACCATTATTGGTGGAGAGGCGCTTTTACTTTTCTTCTTGGCGCTATTTCTTGTCATCGAATCATTTATCGCTCAGGTTAAGAATGTCGATGCCTTAATTGCTGAGATTGCTTTCGCCATTTTGGGTGGATTTGGTCTGCTTATGGCTGCGAAAGGAATTAGGCGGGGGAAAAGATATGGATATTCCCCTGCAATGTTGGCAAATCTGATTGCTCTCGCCGTTTCGTACTACATCTGGCAGGGTGGGTGGCCAGGAATTTCTCTGATGCTTGGCTCATTTGCGGTTCTTGCGATTATCGGAATCCTTTTGATTACAGCTCAATCTGCACAACTCGAAGAAGATTGAACCTAGTTAAGAATTCACTATGAGTATCAATAACCATGCGCGAGAGTTAGTGCGGAATGACGGTTTAAAAGATCTACTCACTGGTTTAATGACTTTTCCCGCATTCTTAGATAGTGCACTTCGGGAGCTTAAATCTATGGAGCGAAGTGGTGGTACGAGGAATCTCTTTTTGATCTCAACAATGGAGCGCGACAATGCGGGAAAAATAGCGTTGTCTATAAGGTCAGAGTACGAGTTAAGCGATAGAACTGAGGAACAGATCTATAACTTAGCTGCACGAGTGTTAACGCTTGGCAAAAGTATCTCCGAAAATTTGCGAGCAAATGATCTGGTTGCTCGTTATACATTTGCAGATATTCTCGTGCTTACATCAGGTAATTATGAAGAAGTAAAACGAAAACTGGAGATAATTGGCGAGAGGTTAACGGCAGGAGTTGTTGGACTTGCACTTCATACGCTGAATCATTCTCAAGCTGTTTTTAATTCCCACACCACTCACGATTCCCACACCACTCATGATTCCCACCTAAACCAGGAGAGTGAGCAGGATCTGCGAAAAAGAGTAACCAACGCTATTTCTACCCTTGAACGCAAGATGCTCACGCACACCCAGTAATTTCTTGTAGACATTCGGCAATTAAATTATCAACAGAGTTGGATAATGAAGTCGGCGTCGTACGGTAGTAGGAGAGAGTTCTGCCGTGACAGGTCAATTACAAAACCTTCTTGACGACGATTCGGTAGAGGAACTCTGGATAAATTCTCCAAATCGTATTTTTATAGCACGCAATGGGCGAACAGAACTAGTTCCACTCATTATGACGGGAGAAGCGATCAGAGATGCGATAGAGCGAATGCTGGCTTGGAGTGGACGGCGAGTTGATTTATCCCAACCTTTCGTCGACGCACGATTGCCCAATGGCGCCCGACTTCATGTTGTGATCCCCGATATAACGTCAGAATTTTGGACCCTCAATGTTCGAAAGCGCGCCTTAAGAGCATTTACTCTTGCAGATCTTATAGAGGTCGAATCATTAGATGTCGAAATTGCAGAGTTGCTCCGCACCCTTGTCCAATCAGAGGCAAACATTCTTGTAAGTGGCGCAACTCAAGCCGGTAAAACAACGGTGCTTAATTGCCTACTTGGAGAGTTACATGTGTCGAGCAGGCTCATTTCTATCGAGGAAGTATTTGAACTCGTACCACGTGTTGCCGATCACGTAGCGCTACAAACACGTCAGGCCAATCTTGAGGGCAACGGTGAAGTCACACTTCGGATGTTGGTTCGGGAAGCTCTTCGCATGCGACCTACTCACCTGGTAATCGGTGAAGTTCGTGGGGCCGAAGCGCTTGACCTTCTCCTCGCCCTGAACTCTGGAATTCCCGGATTGGCAAGCATCCATGCAAATTCGCCCGTTGACGCGCTACGGAAGTTAGCCGCGCTCCCACTACTCGCAGGCGCCAATATCAACCGTGATTTTTCATTAGAGGCAGTACAGGAAAACGTCGATGTGGTAGTTCATTGTCAAAAGGATCGCTCCGGGAAACGTCGAGTCTCGCAGATATCTCTAGTCCCAAAAAATCTCTTCCAAAACCAACTTAGAGTAGAGGATCTCATCCGATGGGAGATTGATAGGTATCAGACTGGTCAAGTGGATTTTGATGCATATCCTAAGTTGATAGAGGCTAAAAAATTACTCAATCAATTCTCTGGATTGGAAACTCACCGGAGAAATTCAAACATCTTCCGAAGTAATTCCTGATGGCGATTGCAAAATTACTTTTCTTTGCACTATTTACCTCGGGAGCATTTCTGTTCTTCTCCCTTAATTCGCGTTTGAGAATTATCACTCAACCAAAATTTATAAAAGAAAGACTTTATCGAGCACTTACATTTATCTCGTCCCAGGCAATCTTTTTCTCATTGGTCTTTCTAATCACCAGAAGTGTGAATATATCTCTTCCAGTATCAATTATTTTGAGCTATATCCCAAGAATATATAAGAAGAGTAAAGACAGAAAAGAGGATGAAGCTCGACGAAAATCCTGGCCATTGGTCATAGATCAGCTTTCCACGGCGACCGCTTCAGGAGTTTCGCTTCAACGAGCACTGAGTGAGATGGTTACTAGAGGACCACTAGCACTCCAAGATGAATTTCAAAGTTTCAAAAACTCTTTTGCAAGTTCAGGGAGTCTGACAATCGCATTGAATGATTTTGTATCTGCCGCAGCCCTTCGTGAAGCAAAATCACACTACCGAATGGCTGCCCAACTAAAATCTACGATTCTGATTGCTCGAGATTGTGGGGGTCAAGAAATCGGACCCATCTTGAGGAACTTAAGTATGCACTTACGGCAACGGGAACGCGCATTTGATGAAATTGCTATTCGGCAAAACTGGATTAAGAATGGCGCTGCTTTGGCCGCCTTGACACCTTGGTTACTGCTGTTAGTGCTTTCACTTCACTCCCAAACAATCGATGCTTATAACTCTAATGCTGGAAGAACTGTATTAATTGTTGGCCTCATTGCTACTGGCCTCGCGTATAAATGGATTTACTATATTTCAGAATCTTTATCTTCAGGAAAAAGATCGAATTGATGATGGGCAAATATTTAATTTTTTTGATCTCTACTGTGATGTTGATTTGTGGAATATATATGACTTACAGATTCATTCTCAAATCTGGAAGTAGAAAATCTTCATCTATTCGATTGGAAAAAAAGTATCTAGGTTTCTTAGATGAAATAAAGGAACTCATCGGCGTATCAAGAACAGAGATTCTTTTAGAAATATTCATGAAGTTGATATTTCTGGCGATTCTTCAGCTGTTTATCTCGCAAGCTTTGGCTCTCGATTTCATTCGGACTGTGACCCTGATGATTTTTTCAGCTCTCGGATTTATCTACTGGATGTTGAACTATCGAAAACGTATTTTCACCAAATATCTAGAGGAATTCGAGGTAGATTTTGCGGACTTTGTTGAGTCTCTATCATTGGCTGTGAATTCGGGTCTCTCCCTAATGAGCGCTGTCTTGAGAGTTATTCAAGAATATAAAGAGATGGAAAAATCACCGAAACAATCTCTGGAGCCGAAGCGGCTTTACATTCGAAGAATTCGGAAAATACCTCCTCTCATGCGGGAGTTAGGTATCTTAGAGTCGAAGGTCGTAGATGGAGAATCCGTTCAGCAGGTATTTGATTTTCTTGCTTGGCGCCTAAAATCAAGTGCGCTGTCAAATTTCGCCGATGTCATCACGATTACATTGTCTCGAGGTACGCCATTGGCAACACAACTAGGTGAGTTTGCTTTGAGTATGCGAGAGGCACAGAAGAGAGTGCTTATGGAGCGAGCAGGGCGGGCGGAGATCAAAATGATGGTGCCAGTTGTCTTCTTGCTACTACCTATATCAGTGCTTTTCGCATTGTGGCCAAGTTTTCAACAGTTACAACAATTGGTGATCACTCCATAGTTATGTGGAGTCTCTCCACGTAAAAAATTTTTCTTTGGAAATGTGAGTGTAAACAATTTCAAGATTCTCGGAAGGAAGTGTTCATGAAGTGGCGCCTGATTCGCGGTCAACTCTGGTTAATCAAATTCCTGAACAGTATTATCAAATTTCAAGATTCACTTTTAGGGCATGGATTACTGATGATAAAGCAGTATCGCTATGGAAGAGGTAAGGAAGCAGCAGGAACAGCAGCAGGAGCAGGTGTGCGAAGTCGGATACTCGTAAATTCGCATCTATCACATGAGCGTGGCGATGTGCCTGGATGGGTTTTAGTCGTTCTGATGACAGCCGGATTAGTGACTGGCATCTGGACCGTTGCCGCTCCCCGACTCAATCAAATTCTTCGCAGCTCTCTAGATTCCATGAATGCAATCAGGTAACTCTCGCTTTGGAGAGGTCTACGTATGGTTTTGGTCCGTTTTGTTCTGCGCCAAAACTAACAGCCGTAATCAGATTAAGTTAGATCAAAACCCTGCCGGTCAGGGTTCCACTTATTACGGATATAGCGGAAATCTCGAGAGTGAGACGATCACAGAACAGAGAGCGCGAGAAAATGGAAGTGTTGACGCACTATTATTTATCATTCCAATAATTTTCTTGATGATAATTCTTATTTCGCTTTTTCAATATGGATTGACGCTTAACACATTGAATTCGAGTGCAGTGTTAATCGGACGAGATATAGCGCGCGAGCCTGAGATGTCACGCACCACCGCAAAAGTTCAATCATTAATTGAAGAACATAACTTGGGAGTTGTGGACTTTCATATAATGAATTTCCCAATAGGAAATAGAGTGGTTATTCAATTGGTTCTCATTGGGAAGACGTTCAAAGTGGGAGGGTTCTCGATTACTCCATCTGCCCGAAGTTTAATTCTTCAAGACTCTTGGTGAATTTTGGTTCTCCTGTTTCAGTTAAGGTACCTCAACTTCCAGCGTAATGAATATGGAAATACAGTTTTAGAGTTTCTTTTTTTTCTGACGCTCTTCCTTCTCCCTATTACGATTTTTTTCTCTCAAACAACGACACATTCAATAAGAGCCCTTCGAGAAGAGGAAATGTTCCGTGAAGTTGTTCAGATTCTCAAATCTGGTGAAGATTTCGCTCATTCAGTAAGTATTTCAAGAAGATTCTTGACTCTTCATAATTCATCACAAGAACTCGAAGTTAGGTGTATTTCAGGGACATGTCCTCGTCGTGGAAGCTTGATGAAGATCACGCTTAGTGGAGGCGGAAAGAGACTCGAGGCCTTTCTGGAGGGTGGCCGTTGGAATTGATAAAAGCTCCTTTAATGTCATTGAGATGTAATCGAAGGTTCAAGTTAAAGAGCGAAAATGGTTCAACGTTGCCTCTGTTGATTGGCCTCGTCTTGTTTGCATTATCAATATATATTGTTGCCGTAAACATCTATTTCCTGGGCGCATCTAAGATCAAACTAGAGCAATGGGGCGAGGAATTCATCTCGAGCTTATTTCAAGAGATTTCCTATCAGGAGTATTTCTTTGATGCCGATGAACCTATCAGAGATGATGTGCGTAGCTTTGTCTATGTTGGGTGCTCAGACTTACTCCTACAGATACAGAGAAAGTTAAATGAAGTCCATCCAAATCGGCGATTTAAATCGACAAGGTGTGCCGCTGGTCGAATTTCACTCGTGATTGAAGAGAGAGTTAAATTGCCTTTTGCACCCCAAGGACTTTCAAATTTTGAACCAAGAGTCACTGCACATGTAGAGGCGGGGCTTCAACGAGTCCGAAAAGATAGGTAAATAAAGGTGGTCTTATCTCGAGATAGTTGAGATTGGGGTCCCCATAATTCCAAGTATGATTATTCTCATGTCGGAGCGCGAATATCAGCAAGAGATAGATTTGCTTGCTCAAAAACTCACGACCATAAAAAGCGTTCTCAATCTAGATTCGATGGCAAAACAGGTTGTGAAACTTGAAGAAGATGCAGCGAATCCAAATCTTTGGGACGATCCAGAAAATGCAACTCAAGTAACGAGCAAACTCTCGCGCCTTCAGAGTGAAATCGCTCAATTCTCTAAGTTGGGGAGTCGACTCAGCGACCTTCCCATCTTGATTGAACTTGCACAGGGCGAGCGAGATATGAGTTCTTTGAAAGAGGCTGAAAACGAGCTTGACTCCTTAACTCGAGCAATAGGTGAATTGGAAGTCCGAACTCTGCTCAATGGTGAGTACGACGCACGTGATGCGCTAGTCACTATTCGTTCGCAGGCGGGGGGAGTTGAAGCGGCCGATTGGGCTCAGATGCTATTTCGGATGTATACCCGATGGTGTGAACGCCATGTTCACAAGTTTGATGTATTGGATACCTCGTATGCTGAAGAGGCAGGAATCAAGTCAGTTACATTTCGGGTTAGCGCTCCTTATGCCTACGGGACTTTATCTGTGGAGCAGGGGACTCATCGCTTAGTTCGCATCTCGCCCTTTGATAGTAATGCTCGCCGGCACACCTCTTTCGCTGGAGTAGAAGTAGTGCCTGTAGTCGACCAAAGCGACCATATCGACATCGATGAGAAGGAGTTACGTATTGATGTTTATCGCTCAAGCGGTCCAGGTGGTCAAGGGGTTAATACAACTGACTCTGCAGTTCGAATTACACATATCCCCACTGGAATAGTTGTTTCATGTCAGAACGAGCGTTCACAGATTCAAAATAAGGCTACTGCCATGGCTGTTTTGCAGTCGAAATTGTTGGATCGTAGACGGCAGGAAGAGCAAGCAAAAATTGATGCCCTTAAGGGAGATAACTTTGGATCTTGGGGCAATCAAATGCGTTCCTATGTGCTGCATCCATATCAGTTAGTAAAAGATCTTCGTACTGATTATGAAGTGGGAAATACCGGAGCTGTACTTGACGGCGAAATTGATGATTTCATCGAAGCGGGAATTCGCTGGCGAAGACAGAGTGAATAACCCTGCACGAATAACCCTGCACCGACTTTTTAACTGCGAATCTGATAACTTTTTTCAGCCACACCCCGCTGTTTTCCTCAGATTTTTTATTACATCCGAGCGTTTAATCCCGCGTAAATCCCCTACTCTCTCTAGAATCAGGAACTGGAAAGAGGTGGCGAAGAGTTGATCAAGTTTGAAAATGTAAGTAAGACCTATCCAAACCAAGAGCGGCCAGCCCTCGAAGGTGTGAACCTTGAGGTGGCCAAGGGCGAATTTGTTTTCTTGGTGGGCCTTTCGGGTTCTGGTAAGTCGACCTTTCTTCGCCTAGTCCTTAAGGAGGAGAATCCAACCTCGGGGAAGATTTTTGTTGCCGGAAAAGATTTGAGCAAACTTTCGGGTTGGAAAGTCCCAGAGCTTCGCCGCCAAGTAGGAACCGTATTCCAAGATTTCCGACTTCTGCCCAATAAAACAGTTTTTGAGAATGTCGCCTTCACTCTCCATGTTCTTGGATATTCTCAGAAAGAGATCAATCGCGAGGTTCCGGAGGTACTTGAGCTCGTGGGACTCGAAGGGTACGGCGATCGTCGACCTTCTCAACTTTCTGGCGGTGAGCAGCAACGAGTAGCAATTGCTCGCGCCTTTGTGAGCCATCCTGCAATCCTGATTGCGGATGAGCCGACAGGAAATCTTGACCCCACCATGAGCGTGGGAATCATGAAATTACTGGACCGAATCAATCGAACCGGAACCACGGTAGTTATGGCCACTCACGACAGTGGAATTGTTGATCAAATGCGCAAACGAGTAATCGAACTCGAAGGTGGGCTCGTAGTTCGCGATCAGGTTCGTGGCGTATACGGGTATAGCGGCTAAGTAAACGAGCAGAACGAGCAGAGCAGAACGAGCAGAGCAGAACGAGCAGAGCAGAACGAGCAGAGCAGAACGAGCAGAGCAGAACGAGCAGAGCAGAACAGAGCGAGCAGTGAGGAGCGGGAGATGAGAGCACGGTTTGTGATGTCGGAGGTCGGTATCGGCCTGCGGCGCAACCTCACTATGACCTTTGCTGTAATCGTCACCGTAGCAACATCTCTCTCGCTGCTGGGATTCGGTTTACTCTCCAACTCTCAAGTAGGAGTTATGAAAGATTACTGGTACGACAAGATTGAGGTTTCAATCTATCTATGTGGAGATCTTTCCGAAGCACCGTCATGCTCCGCAGGTAAAATAACGATTCCGCAAAAAGATCAGATCGAACAAGATCTCAAAGCAATTCCAGTTGTGCAAAATGTTTTTTATGAATCGCAGGCCGATGCATTCAAGAGATTTCAAGAGCGATTTAAAGATTCAGCTATTGCACAAAATGTAACGCCCGATCAATTACCCGAGTCATTTCGCGTAAAGTTAAAAGATCCGACACAATTTGCTGTTATTGAAAGTGCATTTTCTGGTCGACCAGGTGTAGATGTAGTTCAAGATCAACGTGCAATTCTTGAGAAGTTCTTCAGGCTTCTTAATGTATTGCGAAATGGCGCGCTATTTATTGGGTTGATTTCTGTGCTCACGGCAGCGCTGTTGATTTCAAATACCATCAGGATTGCCGCCTTCAATCGACGGCGCGAAACCGGAGTTATGAAACTCGTTGGCGCATCGAGTTTCTCAATTCAATTACCTTTCTTATTAGAGAGCATCTTCTCCGCGATTTTTGGATGGGCTGTCGCGCTTGGTTTGCTCTCGGGCTTCAAAGTATTAATTGATCAACGAGTAGCACCTTTACTTACCTTTACGAGATTCTTCGGGTGGGATGCAGTGTGGATTGCCTCTCTACAACTACTTGCTGTGGGGCTTTTCGTCGCCGCATTGGCATCCTTAATAACTCTGCGCCGCTTTGTGAAGGTTTAGAGCGAGCAACCACCTTGCAAACCGCTATTTTCACCAATTTATCCACCATTTAGGGCTGTTAAAAAGCCCGTAGAATTGGGATATGAATAAGTCGCAATTCCAAGCGATGGCGATCGTCCTTTCGTTGATGATTGCCTCCTTTGGCATGGGCTTTTTCACTAATTCTCAAGGTTCTTCAGTCGACCAAGCGCTCGAGCAGATTGCCGCAGAACAGAAAATATCTCCAAGTGAATTGGAGCGCGCAGCGATTGAGGGGATGCTTCGAGCATCGGGGGATCGTTGGTCGAATTACCGAGATGCTGATGAGGTGGCGGCGCAAGAGGATGAACTTGATGGACGTTATAGCGGAGTTGGCATCTGGCTTCGTCCCGGAAATGGTGGAGGCACCGAGATCGCGGGAGTGAAGTCAGGGTCAATCGCTGATGAAGCGGGGTTAAAAGTTGGCGATGTCATTGCACTAATTGACGGAAAAGATTTCTCCTCGGCAGATCTTCCTGCAACGGTTGCGGCGTTACGTGGCAGACCGGGCTCAACATTAGAAATCAAAATCCTTCGCAACGGTCTAGATAATGATTTCACTTTAGTGAGAGAGAATATTGCTTCACCGGATGTACGCATTACTGAGCTAGCAGATGGTGTAGCGCTTATAAGGATTGAAGCCTTTAGCGAGCAGGTATCACGCGATACTTTAAATGGATTATCACAATTGCAATACGAAAAAGGGATAGTGATTGACCTCCGAGATAATCCGGGCGGCGTGCTATCTGCTGCAACTGATTTTGTTCAATTATTCATTCGGTCAGGATTAGTTGTCTCTTATGACCGTGGAAGTGGAAAGCGAATCGCAATCGAGGCAGCGAATGCCAAACCAATCAACGTGCCACTTACCGTGATAGTAAATGGAAATACGGCAAGCTCTGCTGAAGTAGTCGCAGGAGCGCTCCAAGATCGTAATCGTGGTGTCGTTATTGGCACACAAACTTTCGGCAAAGGCTCGGTACAAGAGAGTGTGACGCTAAGCAACGGCGCTAGCCTGGAGACAACTGTAGGAAAGTTCCGCACTCCCTCGGGGCGTTTTATTGATAAACACGGAATCACTCCTGATGTCTCTGCCTCTGAACGTGAATCAATTACGCGCAGCTTGGAAATTCTCAAAGCTCTCAATGCAATCAGCGACCCAGTTAAGGGGAGTTGATCATGAAAGAAGCGGGAAAAAAATTAATCGCCCAAAATAAAAAGGCACGGCATGATTACATCATCGATGATGTCTTTGAATGTGGGATTGTGCTCTCGGGAACTGAAGTGAAATCTCTTCGGGCGGGGCGAGCGTCACTTGTTGATGGCTTTGCCATGTTTGACGATGGCGAGCTCTGGCTACAAGGAGTTCACATTCCAGAGTATTTCGAGGGAAGTTGGAATAACCAGCCGCCGCGGAGAAATCGCAAACTTCTTATGCATAAGCGCGAACTGAGCCGTTTGATGGGAAAGGTCAAGGAGGGTGGCACTACGTTAGTTCCGCTCTCCATTTACTTCTCTAATGGCAAGGTGAAAGTCGAATTGGCGCTTGCCCGTGGAAAGAAAGCTCACGACAAGCGCGAAGCGCTTAAAGAACGAGAGGCAGGGCGGGATATCGCAAGAGCGCTCGCTGCGAAAAACCGAGGCGAATAAATCACTCCCGCGTTCTCTCCGAAAAACCGAGGCGAATAAATCACTCCCGCGTTCTCTCCGAAAACCTGAGGCGAATAGGTTAGGAGCCACCTGTTAACTGCCAGTCAATGGCGATTCGGTGAGTGTTGTAACGGTGGCTTTCGATTATTCCGGCGCACGAGCATGAGAGAAAAGCTGCAAGCGCTAGGGAATTTTTCCTCACGATAATCCGTTGTAGACTATGACAACAATTTCATAGTGGAAAAGCTTCTTTTTCACCCAAGTATTACCTTTCAAACCTTGGGGGTGAACGGTCTCGACTTCGTTGGTTGAGCTAGGGGAAGCGGGCAGAGGAAGCCGGAATGATCTCTTTAACCACATCCGCGCAAACAATCAAGCGCCAGTAAAACTGCCGCTGATTACGCCCTCGCTGCATAAGCGAGCCTCGTAATCCGTTAGCCCAGGCTTGCTCTCGTCCTGGAATCTAGCGTCGCTAGAGGGCTGACTATCTCTGAGTGTTATAGATCAGAGGTGGGAACACTTTCTATAACTGAGTCTGTCGATTACTTGTGTGTATGAGAATCGGGACTGAGAAAGCGTCAAACACACTACGCCCGTAGAAGCCCTACTTCAGTTGCGAAGGACCCGGGTTCGATTCCCGGCACCTCCACTCATAATTCACGCCTACCGGATTCCACAAATGTCTTGCAATCGTCAGCCAAATACTGGCTTTCCATCGAGATGGTCTGAGTTGACCCTGGAATTGTCCTAACCCCAGTTCTACAGTGTGGGGATGGCGCGCTCCAAGGCTTCCATTTCTATCGGTCGAACAGTGCTCGCTTGCGTGCTCGCTATTTCACTTCCCACCTCGGCAATTCACATTGCCGCCGCCGCAACCTCTGATGATCCGAAGACTTTTTTACTTCCAGCATTCAATGGTGAGAATGGCGCTAGCGGTGTGGGCGTGATTTTTGATGATTCACAAGCTGCGCTCAGTTATGCATCAGGACTTGGTGATACCAATGTAAATTTTAATCCAGATGGAAATCAAACCTTTGGCGCCAAGCTTTATTGTAAGAACCTTCAAGATCCAGCATGTGCTAACACGAAAAATTTCAGTATTTTCGCAATCTTGCAACCGTGCAAATCAGAGAGTGATCTCTATTGCATACAAGAGGTCTATGCAAAGACTTCAGGTGGGAAAGTCTCAGGAAAATATGTTGAAAGCATCCCCGCCGCAGGCCCCACCGATTTTGTGGGCGATAGCGCTGTGGGATTACCAAGTGGCGGTCCGCCATCAGTCTGGCAGATACCTGGAATAAAGAACTCTTCTGGTGGTGACAGCTATTCACTTTTTGTCTCTACTCGAGGGAAAGGCCAGCGCAGCTCCGCCTCATCCGTACCGACTTTCCAATTTAACGAGTACACCGTGGCCCTTTATGCAACCTCGATGAAGAGTGGCACATATCAATTGGTGACAGCCGATGGAAATGGCCTCGACGCAATAGTGGGTGGTGGGTGCGCGACCAATAGTGAGAGCAAATGTGCGCTGCGAGAATCATTCCCAATGGATGGCACTTCTTTTGGTGTATCTATTCGTTTCCCAAAAGCGCCCTCTAATTGGTTCTATGGTCGTTTGAGTAAGCCATCGTTTACCTTGAATAAATCAGCTTCGGGAAGCGCTGTCGTGCTAGATGTATCTGGTGAGCCGGTAACCGTGCCAGTGCTTTACGGTAAAAGTCCTTGGGCGAGCCTTTCACCAGATTTGCAAAAGTATTACCAAGGGGGTTTCCCGAGTGTAGGAAAGATGTATGGCGTATCTGATCCCAATAAGTGGGATGTGGCACATCTAGCAAGCAGCAAGGATTTTGATGTCCTAAAAGCATGGATACCGATTGTGAAAGATACTGCGGCTGCATTGACAACGCAGTGGTATTTCAAAGCGTCGAATGAAGGTTCAGATCCTCGTTTTGCTTCGCGCGATGACCAGGTGGATGGAATTGTTACTAGTAATGCGACGGCATACGTACCTGGGCCGCCCACCTTCAATCAACAGACTCAATCCTTGGAATATCAGGTTGGTGCTCCACATTACAAGCCATCGGGAACGGAGAAATTCCGAGGCACTTACGATTTAACTATTCGCGCTGATGCTGCCCGTGCTATTTATGGATTTGCGAAGAATGTTCCCGTCAAAGCAACTGTTTCAATCGTCTCGGAAAACGGACAAGAGATTGCAGCACAGGAACAGGTAGGGGAGAAGGATGGCTGGTTCTTCCTCCGCGCCGAGAATTTCACCTTCTCCTCGCCAAAACTACGAGTAAAACTTGTGCAATCTGGTGCATCGAGTGGTGGTTCATCTGGCAGCGCGGGTGGTAGCGCAGGTGGCGGTAATAACTCTGGCGGTTCCGGAAATCAAGGGGGAAATAACCAGGGCAATTATGCAGATACTGTGAAGTGCGATGGCTCAGGTAAATGTTGTGACGCCAGCGGTAAATGCACAACCGGGAATCCTGTCGGTACCAATAACTCAGGCGGATCTAAGAGCGCTGCAGCTGCAAAGACTTATGTAGTGAAATGCAGCGCAAAAGGTGGGAAGAGTTGGGTTGCCCGTGGCGTAAATCCAAAATGTCCCAAGGGTTATAAGCAAGTCTCGAAGAAGTTAGAGAAATAGCCACTAAGCCACTTCATTGATAGGGCGAGCCGGCACGGAATAACTCTTTCCATATGGTGATGTCCATGTACATGAACCATCCGGATTGCTAATGATTTTCCAACCGCCATGAGTTTTCAATCGATGGTGGCGGCGACAGAGCGCCCCCAAATTTCCGGGGTTTGTCTCACCACCTTCTTCCCAAGGAATCGCATGATCTATATCGCTTAACTCCGCTGCTCTTCGACAGCCGGGAAATCGACAGGTTCGATCCCGTGCCGCGATAAATTCAATGAGCGCTTGAGGAGGTTGGTATCGCTCCCGGCCGAGATCGAGTAATTCACCTGTTACTGGGTCGGTAATAAAACGTCGCCATTGATGTGAAGTTGCTAACTCTCGGGCGAGAGTGGCAGGTATTGGCCCATATCCACTCAACTCAGCAGGGTTTTCTGCCAACCCCAACAAGGTAGGTAGGTCCACAATGACGTTGATAGTCATCGCCGAGGTTTTTCGCTTGATACTCGATTTTTCTGCGGGCGTAATGTGAGAGTTATTCACCTCATTAAATTTGCTAGTACTGGAATTAGCAGAGCCGCTGGAATTAGCAGAGCCACCGGAGTTTGCAGAGCCACCGGAGTGACTCATCTCTTGGGAAGAGTCAGCGCGCTCAGCGCTCTCTTCACCTTTGGTAAAGAATTCAACAAAGGCATCGGCGCGACGTTGATCGGCGGTATGGGTTCTACTCTCCGCATGAATCTCTCTGATTCGCAGTTCGAGTGAGCGCATTACTAATCGAGCATCAGGGGCAGTCAAAAGTGCAGAGATGGTAGCCATTCCATCGCGTTCTGGGTAGCAGAGGACTCTCCGCTCCTCTCGTGCGCTAGCAAATCTCTCCGCCAACTCCTCGGGTTGCACCTGCGCGACAGCTTTTCGCATAGCTACTGCAATTTGATTCGGAGTGGAAAACTCTGCACTTGAAAGCGCTTTCGCTTCGATCTTTGCGATAACAGATTTATCTATACCCCCATAAATTAGAGGTGCACTCTCGCGAGCAATAGCGTTTGCGTGAGCAGTCGAGATTGAACCATCGGCAAGTGCGCGAGTAGTTTCGGGGAGATGATGGACCAAGAGCGTGGCAGTATCGATGCGATGTTGGGCAGTATTTGGGCTAATTCGAAGTGCAGCGGCAATCTCTTCGCGCTCTTGATCGTTAATCTCAGAGGTGATGGCAGCGCCATTAGCACCGTACCCTTCGAATGCGCCACCGGATTGCGCTCCAGGTTGGTCGAGTGAAATTAAGTACGTTACCTCGTGTATATGTGAGTTGAGCCATGAGAGATGCTTTTCGAGTGCTGCGAGGAGCTCAACTCGACCATCAGGAGTGAGTTCATATCGAGAGAGTGAGGTGAGTTCGACCAAGTGTGCAGCGCTAGGACGGGCGCTTTTAATCTCGGATACCCGTTGGTCGAGGAGGTTCATGGGCGAGATGATTGTGTGAAGCGCTGACAATTAATTGGTGGCACGGTGGAGGCTGTTGATAAGTCTGGATCAACCCTGGATTAACCCTGGAATGCGTTTAGGTGGGCATCGCTTACTTGGGAATGCGCAGAGCCCCGCTCTGGTTATATATTGTGGTGGGTGAGTAATTGAATTTTCAATCAAGTGTCAGCCAAGCTATTAAAGATGAGCAGAACGAGCAAGGAGGCCGCAGATGCCAGCGGTAACCGTCCCCGACATCACCATTCTCCCGCGCGTTGACGCCAACCCATCATCAGACAAGAGCCGCCCGCGAACCGTCAAGCAAGTGACCACAGCCCCTCAAGGTTTCGAGGGTGAGGGATTTCCCGTTCGTCGTGCATTCGCTGGTATCGATCTTGCAGAGCTCGATCCATTTATCCATCTCGATCAAATGGGCGAAGTTGAATATGCGCCGGGGGAGCCAAAGGGCACTCCATGGCACCCGCATCGCGGTTTCGAAACCGTCACATACATCATTGATGGCATCTTCGATCACATGGATAGCAATGGTGGTGGCGGAACAATTACTAATGGCGATACTCAATGGATGACAGCCGGCGCCGGCATCCTCCACATCGAAACTCCACCTGAGCATTTAGTAGTTAGCGGCGGCCTCTTCCACGGATTCCAACTCTGGGTCAACCTTCCTAAAGCACAGAAATGGTCACCTCCTGCCTATCAAGATGTTCGCGCAAATGATGTTGCTCTACTTGCATCGCACGATGGTGGCGCGCTCCTTCGCGTAATCGCCGGCGAGGTCGGAGGCCATAAAGGTCCAGGGCGCACCCGCACACCCATCACACTTATTCATGCAACGCTCTCGCCCGGCGCGCAACTTCGACTTCCATGGCGCCAAGATTTCAACGCGCTCGCGTACACACTCAATGGTTTTGGAACGATGGGTCTAGAGCGTCGCCCAGTGAAGTCAGGTCAGATGACTCTGTTTGGACCCAGTTATGGCGAGAGCGACTCCATCATCATCTCAGCGGATGATAAACAAGAATCACGTATGCCCCAGATGGATGTCTTTATCCTCGGTGGCCAACCAATTAAAGAACCGGTCGCATGGATGGGCCCATTCGTGATGAATACCAAGAGTGAAGTCTTACAAGCTTTCGATGATTTCCAGAAGGGAAAGCTCGGTCGAATCCCAACCATAAAACGACCTGGCGATCTCCATAAGATTCATGGAACCCCAGATGAACTTCAAGAATCCTAGGTAATTCCCGACTAGAGAATTTTAGAGCGATTTAAGAGCGCTTACTACTTTCGTGAGCGAGGCCTTCGCATCACCAAAGAGAAGCGTGGTCTTCGGGTCGTAGAGCAGTTCATTCTCGATTCCCGCAAACCCTGGGCGCATTGAACGCTTTAAGAAGATGATATTCCCTGATTGTTGAACATCAAGAATAGGCATGCCATAGATCGGACAGCCAGGCGTGGTTTTTGCAGCAGGATTGACCACATCATTAGCGCCAATAACTATCGAAACATCGGTCTGTGGGAAGGTCGGATTGATCTCATCCATCTCCACCAATTGGTCATACGGAACATTCGCTTCAGCAAGCAACACATTCATATGTCCAGGCATACGACCAGCAACCGGGTGAATTCCATACGCAACATCGATGCCTTTAGCAGTTAAAAGATCAGCTAACTCACGGACGGTATGTTGCGCTTGTGCAACAGCAAGACCAAATCCGGGAACAATAACTACGCGTCGGGCGTAATTGAGCAGGATTGCTACATCCTCCGCAGAACCAGATTTAACCGGACGGGTATCAGCTGTTCCTGCAGCAGTTGCAGTGGCGGTGAATGCGCCAAAGAGAGTGCCAAAGAGTGAACGTCCCATCGCCTCTGCCATCAAACGGGTCAAGATAGTTCCAGAGGCGCCTACAAGCGTTCCCGCGACAATCAACAAAGTTGCCTCTAATACATAACCACTCGCGGCAACAGTCAAACCGGTGAAGGCATTAAGTAACGAGATAACAATCGGAACATCTGCTCCACCCACAGGCAGCACAAAGAGGATTCCAAAGAGCGCGGAGAGGCCCATCAGCACCATGACTGATGTCGTATCTGCTGCAGAGTAAACCCACCCGCTACAGACCAGAATCGCGACTAGGTTTCCTGCGATAACAAAGCGACCACCAGGGAAAATCACCGGGCGCGTAGTCATCAATTCTTGCAACTTCAAGAAGGTAACAATTGAGCCGGTAAATGAAGTAGTGCCTACAACTACTGTGAAGATTGTGGCAATGAGAACGGCGGCGCCAATTGCACCTGCCTTCTCGGCAGCTTCTTCACCTAACTTCAAATACTCGACAATTGCTACGAGCGCAGCAGCGCCGCCACCAACTCCATTAAAGAGCGCCACCAACTGGGGCATCTGAGTGAGTTGAACTTTGCGGGCGGCAGGTACGCCAATCACCAAACCTACGACAATAGCTCCCAGAATAAGTGGGAGATTTTTCAGCGGTAATTGATCGCCATAGAAGAAGACCACCAAGGTTGCGATAGTCGCACCAGCGGCCCCAATGAGATTTCCGCGACGAGCGGTCTTGGGGTGAGAGAGGCCTTTAAGCGCCAGGATGAAGCAGATTGCGGCGACGAGTCCGATGAGGTCATAGAGATCGCGGCTCACTTATTTCACCTCACCCGATGTATCGCTACTAGCTGGCTTCTTCTTCACCTTAAACATCTCCAACATTCGATCAGTGACGACAAAGCCACCGACCATATTGATTGTCGCCAGCACAATGGCAAGTAGCGAAAGGGTGAGCTGTAACGTGTTATCGCTATGTGATGCAACGATAATCGCACCCACGAGAATCACGCCATGAATCGCATTCGCACCGCTCATCAATGGGGTGTGAAGAGTCGAGGAGACCTTCGATACCACTTCGAAGCCAACAAATACTGCCAAGACAAAGATAGATATCAACGCAAGACCGCTACTCATCGCCCACCTCCACTTGCACCGGAGAGCGCTGTTTTCGCGCCTTCATGACGAATCTCGCCTTGATGAGTAACAGCGCTCGCCGCGATGATTTCATCGTCGAAATCTAGATGGAGCGAACTCGTGCCCTCTTCGCTCTTGACCATCAGCATCAACAAGTTCATGCAGTTCTTAGCAAAGAGTTGCGAGGCATGAAATGGCAATTGGCTCGGTACATCTTTACCGCCCCAGATTCGAACGCCATTCACTTCGATGATTTCCCCTGGTTGTGAATCAGCGACATTGCCGCCGCTCTCTGCTGCAAGATCGACTATGACTGAACCAGATTTCATCGCTGCCACCATCTCTTCCGTGACCAATCTCGGCGCAGGGCGACCAGGAACTGCAGCGGTAGTAATGACCACATCGGCGCTGGCTAAGAATGGAGTGAGCAGTTCCCGTTGTTTTGCCGCACGCTCTTCACTCATCTCGCGGGCATATCCACCCGCACCCTCGAGAGCCTCTAACTTCAAATCGATAAATGTTGCACCCATCGATCGGACTTCATCTGCGGAGGAGGGACGAACATCGTATGCAGAGACAACAGCGCCTAACCGGCGTGCGGTTGCAATCGCCTGAAGTCCGGCTACACCCGCGCCAAGGACCACAACATTTGCCGGAGTAACTGTTCCGGCCGCGGTCATAAGTAATGGGAAGAAGCGCGGCGATAGCTCAGCGGCAATAAGCGCTGCTCGATATCCAGCGCAGAGCGCTTGCGAGGTAAGGGCATCCATCGATTGCGCCCGCGAGATACGGGGGACCAATTCGAGTGAGAATGAGGTGGCCCCCGCTTTTGCGGATGCGCTAATCGCATCGAGGGATTGATTGGGAGCGAGGAATGAAATAGTGATTGCACCCTTTTTGAGCTGGGCAAATTGCGCAGCAGTCAAAGGATTCACAGAGAGCACGACATCAGCCTTGCTGATTTCACTTGCTGAACCCATCTCTGCCCCAGCTGCAATCATCGCTTGATCTTCCGCGAGCGCATCTACCCCTGCCCCTGACTCAACCGAAACGGTAAATCCAGCGCGGATATATTTGGTGATGACATCAGGGACTATGGCAACGCGCTTTTCACCCGCTTTAGACTCGCGCGGAACAAATATATGCATCTGCCACTCCCTTTGAGCTCTACTAGCCCTTTAAGCAGGCTATACGGTACCGCGAAGGTCCTTATTTATCAGATGGAAGAGGAGCGCTTGAATTGTGGTTCTACGGTGAAAAGCTTGGCGCCAGACCACTGATTTAGCCCCGTCAATCACCTCAGCAGTGACCTCTTCACCACGATGAGCAGGTAAACAATGCATGAATATTGAGTCCGAGGTGGTGAGATCAAGAATCTTTTGGTTGACGGCGAATGGCGCTAGATCACGTAACTTCTCAGAACGGACGCTCTCATCATCACCCATAGACATCCAGACATCGGTGTAGAGCACACTTGCATCGCGCGCGGCGGACTCTGGGTCATGAGAAATCTCAATTACACCACCGTGTTCGCGCGCAATTTTCTGCGCGCGTTCAACGACTGTGTTGTTTGGCGCCCATTTACCAGGTGGGGTAGCGATAACGATATGTGCACCAAGGCGTGCGCCCATTAACATCCAAGCGTTCGCCATATTGTTGCCATCACCAAGGTAAGTAAATTTTCTCCCTGAAACTCTCTTCCCAAACACCTCTCGTATGGTCACCCAATCTGCAAGAAGTTGGGTCGGGTGATCATCGTCAGTGAGTGCATTGATTACAGGAATGCTCGCCCACTTCGCGAACTCGTTGACATCTTCTTGAGCGTAGGCGCGAATGATGAATGCCTTTGCAAAATTGCTAATTATTCGCGCGGTATCCGCGATTGTTTCGCCACGCCCAATTTGCAACTCATCTCCGCGAACGAATATCGGAGTGCCACCCAGGTGCGCCACAGCGCTCTCTGAGGCAAGTCGGGTTCTCGTCGATGCTTTATTCATATATATAACAACGCTCTCACCTGCGATGAAGCTTGACTCTGAGAGCGGCTTCACAGCAAAGCGTGCTGCAGTATCGAGGAGAAGTTCGAGGTCATCCCGGCTGAGCGCATCTGAGCTCACCACATCTTTAAGGTGACTGCCAGCGAGAGTCATAAAGGCAAGGGTACGCCTTCACCCTTTAGGCTTGCACCAGTGCGCCGTTGCACCAAAACTCGTGTATTGATAGGGGCGTTATGAGCATCAGGGAGCGGATAGAGACGCTGGTCCGCCCGAAGAGTAACGGCGTTGATGAGGGTGATCATGAGCGCTTTTCTCACTATGCAGATAAAGCGAAGATCACCGAATCTGCAGTCACGGGCAAGGCGATTCGTGCGCTCTGTGGCAAGAAATGGGTCCCCACTCGTGACCCACAAAACTTTCCTATTTGCCCAACATGCAAAGAGATTTTTAGTCGTCTAAAGCAATAATGCTCATATTATGAATCAGAAGCCGACCAGATTCATCTCCTGCACTACCTCTGTTGCGCTCGCTTTGGTCTTGATGCTCACCTCTGGGCTTTCCCATGCAGCGGCAAGCTCTCCCGCACCGAGTGCAAGTTCAGATTCCTCCACCGCCCCTTCGACGATTGCACCGCAACCCCAGACAAGTGCCAATCCTGCAGTTGGGAGTGGGAACAAACCAGCACGAAAGATCTACACCGGTTGGATTCCTTATTACAGCGTCCGTGCTTCGGTTGCTCGTTCAATCGCCTACCAGGAGATGATGAGTGAAGTCTCTCCATTTTGGTATTCACTCACGAGTTCAAAAACAATCAAGAATCAATTCACATCGGCCAATCCTTCATTGAAGATGGCAGAACAGGTCCAACTCTTACGATCGCAAGGGCTAAAGATTCTCCCTGCAATCACCGATGGCACGAAGAAATTAGTCTTATCTGGATACCTAGGAAAAGAAGGCACTCGTAAAGAAGTTGTTACAGCTATTACCAACCTGGTCGTTAACAATAATTTTGATGGAATCGACTTAGATCTTGAGGGATTCGCATTCGTCGACGGGTCATCATCATGGAATAAAACCAAACCTTTATGGACAGAATTCATTAAGGAGCTCTCCGCAAGCCTTCACTCACAGGAGAAATTGCTTTCGGTCACCACGCCCGTGGTATTTGATCCTGCTTCGGGTAGAAAAGGTTCGTATCACGTCTATAACTGGGCGGGGATTGCTCCATACATTGATCGATTACGAATTATGACCTACGACTTTTCAGTGGGTAAACCAGGCCCAATCGGACCGCTGGAATGGAGCGAAAGCGCATTGAAGTACGCAATCTCAGTATTGCCAGCATCGAAGGTGTGGGTTGGCATACCTGGATACGGGAGAGATTGGATTACAAAGGTCGAAGGGAGCTGCCCTAAGAATGTCGCTAATTTAATTAAGGCAGGTACGAAAGCAGCGGTCTTTGATGCCGCAAAAGGATCTGATTTGGCATTGGCTTATGGCGCTACACCTGTCTATGACGGAGTCCGTGGCGAAGCCACGTTTACCTATCAAAAGACCTATAACGGCGAAAACGATGCAGGTGAACCAGTTTCCTGCACCGCAACTCGAGTAGCGTGGTATCAAGATAAGCGCGCCTATCTAGCTCGTGCAGAATTTGTCACTAAATATCGAATTGGTGGTCTAGCGCAATGGACTCTTAGTCAGGCAAGTCCTGAATCAATCGATGCCCTTTTAGAATATGCTCGTACAATCGGTCCAGATGAAGTTGTAGCGAAGATTTCATCAAAAGAGATCACCTCACAATATGGAGAGACAAAACGACTCGAAGCGCTCTTTGCACTTAAAGATAAGTCGCCGATTGAAAATCTCGATGTAGTTTTCCAATTCCGACGGAGTGAGCAAGATTCCTGGAGTGATTTAACAAAAGTACAGACTGGACGAGATGGATTAGCGCAAGTTGATCTACTTGTAGGTGGTGCACTCAAGTTCCGCGCTATCACCGAAGAGACATGGGAGCGTCTTGCTAGCCAAACTGAAATAGGTACTCTCAAAGTAACGCGATCACTTTCAATCTCGGCACCTACCCATGGAAAAGTTGGAGCAGCGCTGGAAATTCTTGCCCAAGTGACCCCTCGCGAGGGTGAGGTCACGCTGCAAGTTCGACGGGGTGGAGCGTGGCAAGATCTCGATGCGGGCGAGGTTTCGCCGCTCAACGGTGGCCATCTCTTTCTGGTCTATCCTAAAGCGCAAGGGTTTGAGACCTTTCGAGTGACAGTTGCAGCAAGTGAAAAATACAATGGTTCCGAGGGTGAGCCCTTTACAGTTCTTATCCGATAATTCGGTGGAGAGTGGAGGCGTGATGATTTCGACTCCTAAAGTAAGTACTGCAGATACCGAAGTCACTCCTTCAGACTCTGTTGAAGAATTTTTACGCTCACTTCATGACAAACCATGGGTGACCATTGTCTGGGACGACCCAATAAACCTCATGTCATATGTAACCCATGTTTTTATGGCTGTCTTTGGTTACTCCAAAGATAAAGCGCATCAACTCATGTTGCAGGTACATAACGAAGGCAAGGCAATCGTCAGCAATGGAACTCGAGAAGAGATGGAGCATGATGTCGCGATGCTCCATGAATATGGTCTCTGGGCCACCCTCCAGAGAATGGAGTAGATACAGTGAGTGGATTTTCTCGTAAGCGAAATGGCGAGATCCTTGCGACCTTCTCGCACTACGAGGGCGCCATATTAAAGAGCCTTACCGAACAGATTCTCGAGCTCCTTGGTGAAGGCGATGCGCCGGCAGATCCTCTCCTTGCAGTAGTGGGAATCTCAAGCAATGACTCCCTCCCCGAAGATCCCGTCCTTGCGCGACTACTTCCCGATGCGTATAAAGAAGAGAGCGATGCTGCAGAATTTCGCCGCTACACCGAACATAGCGCGCGCGAGAAGAAGCGAGCCCACGCTCACGCAATCCGCGACATTTTGATGGAAAATCTCGGCGATCACGCTCTCGATTTAACTGAACCTGGTTTAAATAAACGAGAAGAGCTCCACTTCATTCTCCCTGAAGAGAAAGCCCAGATGTGGTTAATGGGAATCAACGATATGCGCCTTGCCTTAGGTACGCGCCTTAACGTCACACCTGATGCTCAAGAACGATTTGCGGCAATGAGGGATGAGAGCCCAGATAAGGGAATTTATAACTTATTTGCATGGTTAGGGTGGCTGCAAGAAATCTTGCTCGACATTTTGACTGATACAACTAAGAAGTAGGCGTAGATCAAGAATAAAAAAAGAACCGGACAGATTTCTCTGTCCGGTTCTCGACTAGTTCTTTACTAGTTGAATGATGAGAAGATATTAATCTTCCTTCATTCCTTCTGCAGCAGACTTCATGCGTGCAATCTTGTAGATCGTGAGACCGAAGACGCACTTTGCCAAAATATCTGCAATGGTGTAACCAGTCTGGCGCCATACGAATGCATCCGTATCTCCGATATCGAAGAGTGGGAACATGTATGAGATTGGGTATACACCCCATGTAGCAATGAGAAGCATGCGTAGCCGTCCGACTGTCGCTGCAACGCCCGCTGGTTGACGCTCAAGTGATGCGCCAAGTTCGCGGAAGAGTACATAGAGGATGTAGAGGAATGGAATCGTTGAGAGAACGCCCCAGATGATCTTGGTGTTGTTGTCCATGGAGATTTCTCCTGGGTAGCCAAGACCAATCATCAGCGCAGATGCGATGACAAGGCGATTGGTGAGCGAGGAAGCTACTTCCTTTGCGAGCGCAAGAACTGCGATTGCCTCAACAAGAAGTAGTGGCACGGTAAGAATCCAGTCCACATAGCGATAGCCCTCGTTGAAGGCGTTATTGGCGCCGCGAACGGTGATGCTGTAGCCATCGCCAGCTGCCTCGTGGAATGAGTTGAAGATTCTCCAGTAGTGGTAACCAGCAATGAAGGTAACCATCGAGGAGAGGACAAGGGCCTTACGGTACTTCGGGAGTACACGTGGTTGGGAAACCAATGTGTACACCGTGCATGCGATCATGCTGATGAGGCCAAAGGAGAGGGTGTTGTAGATCCAGTTAAATTGCCCCTCGGTTAATGCGACAGCATTTGACATAGAGGTGATGCCTTCCGTTGTAGTGCCCCAGGGGCATTTTGCCCACCGGGAGGCGCCAGCCAAGCCAGGCCCCGATATCAACGGTCTGGCTCTTTAAGCACCTGTTGCCCCAAGGGTGAGGCCTGGCTCACAAAGGTGCAAGCAATAAATGCCCTTTTTCATTAATTTTTTTAATAAATAATCCCGTAGAACACGACAAATCGGACAGAGGCCCAGACCCTACCCCGCAAAGCCCGTGACCTACTCTTACCCCCATGACCCTTCGCATTGGCGCTCATCTCGTTACTGCCCTCTGGGAGCATGCCGAGCGGGAGCATCCGATCGAGGCATGCGGGGTGATTGCTGGCCCGGCGAGCGCGAATCTGCCCACCCGACATATCCCGATGGAGAACTCCGCATATTCGCCCACCTTCTATGAGTTTGAGTCGAAGGCGCTCCTGCGGCTTTATCAAGAGCTCGATGATCTTGACGAGGCTCCGATAGTCATTTATCACTCACATACCTCGACTGAGGCCTATCCATCGCGTACCGATATTGCATACGCCGGCGAGCCGGGGGCGCATTATGTTCTCTTATCTACTCGCGAAGAGATTGCACCTAGAAGCGAACTCCGTTCCTTTCGAATCATAGATGGCGTTGTTACCGAAGAATCAGTGGAAATCATCGGCGATTAGCGTGAAGGCGAACGCTACGGAATAATAAAGATATGAGTTCTGAGAGCGGGGCAAGTATCGAAGCAAGTATCGAAGTTCGTATCCCCACCATTCTGCGCCCCTACACGGGCGGTGCAAAAGTTGTCTCTGCTGATGGAAGAACTTTACGCGAACTAATTGCAGACCTTGGAGCACGATTCAATGGTCTCGATGAGCGAATCATGACCGATGGTGCGCTCCTCAAATTCATCAATGTCTATGTAAATGACGAAGATGTTCGTTTCCTCGGCGGCTTGGATCTTGCGCTTAACGCGGGAGATAAAGTGACAATCCTTCCTGCCGTTGCCGGTGGTGCGAAAAATTGTGGCGCGATTTAACTCACTCGTTGAGTCAGTTGGTCGTACTCCTTTAATCGGATTACCAAAACTCTCACCAGCGCCAAATGTTCGCCTATGGGCGAAGATGGAAGATCGAAATCCGACGGGTTCAGTGAAAGATCGCGCCGCTTTATACATGATTGAACAGGCAGAGCGAGATGGATTGCTCAAACCTGGTTCGACGATTCTTGAACCAACCTCTGGTAATACTGGAATCTCACTGGCGATGATTGCGCGATTGCGCGGATATCAGATGATCTGCGTGATGCCTGAGAACACATCAGTCGAACGACGTCAGTTGTTAGAGATGTGGGGGGCACGGATTATCTCTTCGCCTTCAGCGGGGGGTTCTAATGAAGCGGTTCGAGTTGCCAAAGAATTAGCGCGCGAGAATCCCGAGTGGGTTTTTCTCTATCAATATGGAAACCCGGCTAATTCGCAGGCACACTACGAAAGTACTGGCCCAGAATTACTGGAAGATTTACCAACGATTACTCACTTCATCGCAGGGCTTGGCACCACGGGAACCCTGATGGGTGCGGGGCGATTCTTTCGAGATAAGAAACCTGATGTCGAGGTGATTGCGGCAGAGCCTCGCTATGGGGAATTGGTCTATGGCTTACGTAATATCGATGAGGGCTTTATTCCAGAGTTATTCGACCCCTCGGTGCTCACTCGTCGATTCTCGGTAGGTGCACATGATTCTGTGAAGCGAGTTCGACAGCTACTCGATGAAGAGGGAATTTTCGCGGGAATCTCTACTGGGGCAATTCTCCACGCGGCAATCGGAATTGGTGATGAATTAGTGAAGGCTGGAAAGAGCGGAGACATCGCCTTCATCCTCTGTGATGCTGGATGGAAGTATCTCTCTACTGGTGTCTACCACGGCGATGTTTCTGATGGCGAAGAGCGCCTTGAAGGTCAGCTCTGGGCTTAGGCTCTTCTCATGAGCGAGCCCACTCTGTCAGCCGGAGACCCAAGCGCTCCCCTTGGAGTCTTTGATTCTGGAGTCGGCGGGCTCACCGTTGCGCGTGCGATTTTGGATCAACTTCCTAATGAACCCATTCTCTATATAGGTGATACCGCGCGTGGACCTTATGGACCCCGACCGCTCGCCGAAGTCCGCTCCTTTGCTCTGGAGATTATGGATAACCTCGTTGCGCAAGGGGTTAAAGCAATCGTGATCGCATGCAACACCGCAAGCGCGGCGATGCTTCGCGACGCTCGCGAGCGATACAGCATTCCAGTTATCGAAGTGATTCAACCTGCGGTACGCCGTGCAGTGGCTGCTACCCGAAATGGCAAAGTGGGTGTGATTGGCACACAGACCACGATTGATTCCCGCGCATATGTGGATGCCTTCGCTGCCGCGCCACATTTACAGATTACTTCTGTGGCATGTCCGCTATTTGTCTCGTATGTCGAACGAGGGGAAACTTCAGGACGCGAGATTTTGAAGATAGCCCAGGAATATCTCAAACCAATCATCGATGCCGATGTAGATACTTTGGTCTTGGGTTGTACTCACTACCCATTATTAACTGGAATCATCTCGTATGTCGTTGGCGATAAGGTCACTTTAGTTTCTAGCGCTGAAGAGACTGCGAAAGATCTCTATCGAACTATCGCTGATGCAGGCTTAGAGCGACCTGATCATTCGAAACCTCCAACCCATCGATTCTTGGCAACCGGAGATACCCGCACCTTCTCAGCGTTAGCGCGCCGCTTTCTTGGTCCAGAGGTACGAAGTGTCGATACCCTTATCTTATGAGCGCTGATAAAACTCCGATCGATAGCAGAATCGACAGCAGAAGCAGTAATCATCTTCGAGATGTTCGATTCACACGAAATTGGTCTGAACATCCAGAGGGGTCAGTGCTCGTCGAGTTTGGTAAGACTCGAGTGCTCTGCACTGCATCATTTACTGAAGGCGTACCGCGTTGGATGCAAGGGCAAGGCAAAGGGTGGGTAACAGCGGAGTATTCGATGCTGCCACGTGCCACCCATACTCGCTCCGATCGCGAGAGCGTGAAAGGAAAACTAGGCGGTCGTACTCAGGAGATTTCTCGGTTGATTGGTCGATCATTGAGGTCAATTATTGATATGTCAGCGCTGGGAGAGAACACCATCATTATCGATTGCGACGTTCTTCAAGCCGATGGTGGCACGCGAACCGCTGCAATTACTGGAGCATATGTAGCCCTTGCCGATGCAGTGACGTGGGCGATGGCCACGGGGATTGTTACGAAGTCTCCAATTACAGATTCTATCGCTGCAATCTCGGTGGGGATTATCGATGGAGTGCCCACTTTAGATTTATGTTACGAAGAGGATGTACGAGCCGAAACAGATATGAATGTTGTCTGCACCGGTTCGGGCAAGTTTGTCGAGGTGCAAGGGACTGCCGAACGCGACCCATTTGATCGCGCTCTTCTGGATAATCTTCTCGATCTCGCCCTGGGTGGTTGCCAGCAGTTAGCGACTTTACAAAAAAAGGCGCTCGCTTAAGTGCAGATAGTTCTTGCAACGAGAAATAAAGGGAAAATCAAGGAGCTTGAGCGGATTTTCGCTGAAGAACTGCCGGATGTTCACCTTTTAGGAACTGACAGCTTTCCCGGCTTGGCCGATGTTCAAGAGACAGAAGATTCCTTCGAGGGGAATGCGCTACTAAAAGCTAAAGCAGTCTCTGACTTCACTCATCTTCCGGCAATTGCCGATGACAGCGGCCTAGCAGTTGACCATCTTGCAGGAGCGCCGGGAATCTACTCTGCGCGCTATAGCGGGATTCACGGTGATGATGAAGCAAATCTCCAAAAAGTTCTTCGCGAGATGGAGGGCGTGAGTAATCGCCGCGCCCAATTCGTCTGTGCTGCTGCATTCGCAGCGCCCAATGGTTACACACATGTTTTGCGCGCACAGATGGAAGGAGCATTGATAACAGAGCCTCGCGGTGAGAATGGTTTTGGTTATGACCCGATTTTTCTGCCGAGTGGGTATCTCCAGACCACAGGTGAAATGGCGCCAGAGTTGAAGGATTTAATTAGTCATAGAGGGAAAGCGATGCGCGCACTGGCTCATCTGATTTCTCAGGAGCAAGAGAAGTGGCGAAACTAAATCTAGTTAAATCAATTAGAGCCGCTCGAACTTTCGCACTTCAGGAAAGAGCAATGAGAAGAGAATTGCGATTACGACTAAGAGGGCAGCCCCGTTTAATGTGAACTCCACGCCAAACTTATCTGCCAACGGTCCAGCAAGCGCCAAGCCCACTGGTCTGAAAAGCATCACGATTACTCCGTCGTAAGCGGCTACGCGCGATAGCGCTTCTCGAGGGATTCTGGTTTGGAGCGCGGTATCCCAAATAGTCTTCCAAAGATCAAAGACCACACCCCAGACAAATGCCGCCACAATAATCACCCAGAGTGGTTGCGGTTTGGCAATAGTCCAAATATAAATCGCAAGAAAGACTGTTAGGCCCATCATGGTGAACATTGGATACTTAGGGTGGAATCTCATCGCTACCAATGAACCAACGATGAGCCCAACTGATACCGCAGTGAGGACCATCGACCAGGATTTCGCTCCATCAAACTTCTCTTTTGCAACAAGAGGGCCCAAGACATTCTCTCCTGCCGCCCAGGACATCACGATGAAGGCAAAGCAGATATCGATGACTACTAGCCAGCGAAAGGAGGTGAATACTCGCCATCCTTCTTTGAGATCGTGTAAGACAGTGTTCTCGACTATCTCCATCGGTGGAGTTACATGCTTGAAGGTGTAGACGACTATTCCGGCAATAAGAAAAGTTGCTGCATCAACTGCAAGTGCGAAGGTACTTCCGATGGTACTTACAAGAATGCCAGCGAGCGCAGCACCAAAGATGAGCGCCGAGTTAGAGAACATGTTGTTTAGAGCATTAGCTTTTTGCAGGGCTTGATTCGGTAGCAGTGCAGGGAGTACGCCATGAAATGCCGGCCACCATATTCCGAGGAGTAATCCGCACCCGACATTTACGATGACAAAGACCCAGAATGGCACATTTCCGGAGGCAAAAAATGAAACCTGGAAAAAGAGCAAAAGCGCAGTGATGATGTCGCCGTATGCAATCCATTTGGCTCTTCCATATCTATCAGCGATGACACCACCAAAGGGGAACATGATCAACAACGCGACGGTGTTAATTCCAAGAATCGTGCCGAGCAGAGTTGCACTTCCATTGGGGAGATCAAGAACCGCAAAGGCCAGTGCAACTGGCGCCATTCCATTTCCAACATTGGAGACAAAGCGTGCGAAGTAGAAACGTCCTACATATTTCTCTTTGACTAATTCTTGTAGCTTCACCAGCGTCAATCCAATCTGGTGCGGGAGGTGGGACTTGAACCCACACGACCGAAGTCACAGGTTCCTAAGACCTGCGTGTCTGCCATTTCACCACTCCCGCCTGAGATAAGTGGCGTGTTACCTGGCTAAGGGTAAGGCCGATACCCTTAGCGGTGTGAATCCGGCGGAGCTATCTCGGGCGATATTGGGCGCGATCTCGGAATTTTGCGCCACTTCTGGCCAGGATTTCGGCGCTCTATCCGAACACCTTCCGCTCGAGCTTCCCTTGGAGCGACCTAAGAATCGGGAGCATGGGGATTATGCGAGCTCCATCGCCCTCCAGTTGGCGAAATCTGCTGGACGGAACCCCCGCGAATTAGCAATAACCTTTGCTCCCCTTATTCACGCACTGCCGGGAGTAGCAAAGGTGGAGATTGCTGGTCCCGGTTTTCTCAACATCACCCTCGCCCAAGGAGCCCAAGGTGCGATTGTCCGCGAGGTACTTACGCAAGGAGCGCGCTATGGATATGGCGATGCGCTTGCTGGCTTAACTATCAATTTGGAATTCATCAGCGCTAATCCGACCGGACCACTTCATCTTGGTCATACTCGTTGGGCTGCAGTTGGAGATTCCATTGCTCGCGTCTTGATTGCAGCGGGTGCACGCGTCACGCGCGAGTTCTACATCAATGATCGCGGCACTCAAATGGATTTATTCGCGGCGTCACTTCATGCGGCAGCACATGGATTACCTACTCCAGAGAATGGCTATCACGGTGGCTACATCAATGAACTTGCACAATTGATTGTCGCTAACAATCCATCTATCTTGAATTTAAGTGGTGAGGATGCGATTGCGGCATTCAAAGAAGCTGGATACACTTGGCAGTTGCAAGAACAGAGAGATGTTCTCGATAAATTCGGAACGCACTTTGATGTCTGGTACTCCGAAAAGTCGCTCCATGATTCCGGAGCCGTATCTACCGTTGCGCAACGTCTCGAAGAGAAGGGACATATTTTTCATGCAGATGGCGCGGTCTGGTTACGAACCACAGATTTTGGTGATGATAAAGATCGGGTATTAGTGAAGGCAGATGGGGAGCTGACCTATTTCACTTCGGATACTGCTTACTATCTTGATAAACGCTCTCGTGGATTTAATCTATGTATCTACCTCTTAGGGGCAGATCATCATGGATATGTTGGGCGCCTTAAAGCCTTAGTTGCCTGCGCTGGGGATGATCCTGAAAAGAACATCGAAGTGCTTATCGGACAGATGGTGAAAATCTTTGAAAATGGAGAGGAAATCAAACTCTCAAAACGTGCTGGAACAATCATCACGTTGGAAGAGTTGGTAGAGAAGGTTGGCGTAGATGCTGCCCGATATACGTTGAGCAGATATCCAACAGATACCCCATTAACTCTTGATGTCGATGTATTGAAGAAGCATTCCAATGACAATCCGGTCTATTACGTGCAGTATGCACATGCGCGTATCAGCGCGCTATTGCGAAATGCGAAGGATTTGGGTGTCTCTCTAGAAGTTGCGGATTTCCAAGAAGAACTCCTCATTCATGAACGTGAGAATGAACTGGCTGGTGCCATCGCACAATTCCCACAGGTTGTGCTCACAGCGGCACATGTTCGTGGCCCACATAAAGTCGCCCGATACCTTGAGGAAATTGCCGGCCTCTATCACCGTTTTTATAACGACTGTCGAGTGCTACCAATGGGAGAAGAGAAACCCGCCGCACTCCATAGCTCGCGCGCGTTACTCTGTACTGCAACTAGGCAGGTACTTGCCAACGGACTGGATCTACTTGGCGTGAGCGCACCGGAGCGAATGTGATGGCCGATGAGAATCGATCAAATAAGTTGAACGGATTGATTTGGCCTGCCACTGCGAAGTGCGATGAGAAGACTGGCGAACTCTCGATTGGTGGCATGAAGGCATCCGAGTTGATTAAGCAATTTGGCACCCCAGCCTTCATCTTGGATGAATCAGATTTCCGCGCTCGGGCAGAAACCTTTCGCGATGCAATTCATAAGTTCTTTGGAGCTGATGCCGAGGTCTACTACGCGAGTAAGGCATTCACCTCAGTGGCGACATGTAAATGGCTTGAAGCCGATGGCGTGAACCTTGATGTATGTACAGGGGGAGAGTTGGCTCTGGCGTTAGCTGCCAATTTCCCACCGAATCGAATTGAAGTTCATGGAAATAACAAGTCAGTGGCGGAAATTGAAGAGGCTATACAAGTAGGGGTGCGGTACATCGTTGCCGATTCACTTATTGAACTTGATCGTATCAATTCAATCGCTGGGCGCCTTGGGAAAAGGCAATCAATCCTCCTCCGACTCACTCCTGGGATTTCGGCGCACACTCATGAATCTATTGCGACAGCGCATGAAGATGTGAAATTTGGTTTCTCTATTGCAAGTGGCGCTGCAATGCTTGCAGCGGTAACTGCTATAAATAGAGAGCACCTCATTCTTGAAGGCGTACATTGCCATATTGGTTCACAGATCTTTGATGATTCTGGGTTCATACTCGCAATCGAGCGCCTCATCAAATTTATCGCTGAGGTAAAAAAGTCTCACGGCGTTGAACTTCATCACTTAAATTTTGGTGGCGGCTTCGGAATCGCATATACAGATTTAGATGACCCGATGGATATTCATCATGTGCTCCAGAAGATTCACGAGGCACTTGTTGCACAATGTGAGAAGAACGAGATCGCGATGCCGACCATCGCAATCGAACCAGGTCGAGCAATAGCTGGTCCTGCGATGGTGACGTTGTATGAAGTAGGCACAGTTAAAGATGTGGTTTTAGAGGATGGCAAAACCCGCACATACATCTCCGTCGATGGCGGCATGAGCGATAACATCCGGCCATCCCTGTATGGCGCTGAGCACATCGCACTGTTAGCCAATCGAATCTCTAATGCTCCGACTGCACCATCTCGTGTAGTTGGTAAACATTGCGAGACTGGGGACATCGTCATTCGTGACATCGCGCTCCCCAGTGACATCGTTCCTGGAGATGTATTGGCCATACCGGCAACGGGCGCTTACGGCAGAAGCATGGCAAGTAATTACAACCATATTCTCCGACCACCAGTGATCGCCGTTCGCGATGGTGTGGCAAAGACCATTATTCGCCGCGAGAAAATCTCAGATTTGCTCGCCCTTGAAGAGGGATAGCCGCTCGGATTCCTCGAGGTAGCCCCTTAATGTGGGAGAGTTAGACAATGGAAAGCCGCTCAGCACGCGATTGCATCGCTATCGCCCTGCTCGGCGCAGGATCAGTGGGAAGTAATGTCGCTGCCCAGCTAGTTGCGGGCCATGATGACCTGGCGGCGCGTGCGGGAGCGGAACTGAAATTAGTTGCTGTTGCCGTCAATGATGGCAAGAAAGCACGACCTGAACTCGAACGAGCGGGCGTAAAAGTCACAACAGATGCCCATGCCTTAGTGAACGACCCTGCTATAGATGTCGTCATCGAGGTAATAGGTGGCATCGAACCAGCGCGCACTCTCATTCTTGACGCTTTAAATTCTGGCAAATCAGTGGTGACCGCTAATAAAGCGTTATTGGCTCAACATGGTGGTGAGTTATTCGAGGCAGCAGCAAAGAATAATGTCGACCTCTATTTCGAAGCAGCGGTTGCTGGTGCTATCCCAATTATTCGTCCACTGCGCGACTCACTCGCTGGAGATCATGTTGCTCGTGTGATGGGCATTGTGAATGGAACTACAAATTTCATTCTTAGTCAGATGTCTAACCATGGAATCTCTTTTGAGGCTGCTCTCAAAGAGGCGCAGTCGCTTGGTTATGCGGAGGCAGATCCCACAGCAGATGTCGAGGGTTTCGATGCAGCAGCTAAAGCATCGATACTTGCGAGCCTAGCGTTCCACTCTCGAGTAAGTGGTAGCGATGTTTATCGAGAGGGAATCTCTGAAATCACAGCAGACATCGTTCGTATTGCTGCTGAGATGGAACATGTTGTGAAATTATTAGCAATCGCAGAGCTGACTCGCGATGGGAAAATTGCAGTACGAGTACATCCGGCTCTCATTCCCAATGCACACCCACTCGCAGCAGTTCGAGATTCCTTTAATGCAGTCTTCGTGGAAGCAGAAGCTGCTGGCGAGTTAATGTTCTATGGACGTGGTGCAGGGGGCGCTCCTACCGCCTCTGCCGTGTTGGGCGATTTAGTGGCAGTCGCGCGCCACAGAGTAATTGGTGGCTTGGGACCACAAGAGAGTACTTACGCGGAACGTGAGATTGCGCCAATGGGGCAGACGCTTACTCGCTACTTGATTCGCCTCAATGTCAACGATCGTCCAGGTGTACTCGCATCGGTTGCAAATGTCTTCTCTTCACATTCAGTCTCGATCCAAACTGTTCGTCAGGATGGTCGCGGCGCGCAAGCAGAGTTGATTGTGGTCACACACACCGCATCTGATACCGCGCTCGCTGAGACAGTGGAAGGCTTGCGAAAGTTAGATACCGTTCGCTCAGTCGAGAGCGTTATTCGAGTCGAAGGTGGCAACTTCTAATGTTTGGAAAGAAACAAGCGCGACCCTGGCGTGGAGTTATTAATGAGTATCGCCATCGACTTCCAGTTTCTGCGCAGACTCCGATATTCACTCTCAATGAGGGGGGCACTCCACTTGTGTATGCCTGTGTCCTCTCGGAGATGTTGGATGGAGAGGTGTGGGTCAAGGTAGAAGGTTCAAATCCCACTGGTTCTTTCAAAGATCGCGGCATGACGTTGGCGATGAGCAAAGCAGCAGAAGATGGCGCCAAAGTTGTGGTCTGCGCATCAACGGGTAATACCAGCGCTAGCGCAGCCGCTTATGCGACAAAAGCAGGGATGATTCCTGCGGTATTGGTTCCACAAGGAAAGATTGCGATGGGCAAGTTAGCGCAAGCTGTCATCCATGGCGCGAAGTTGCTACAAGTAGACGGTAATTTCGACGATTGCCTCACTCTTGCTCGACAATTAGCAGAGAATTATCCGGTCGCACTTGTGAACTCGGTTAATCCATATCGTCTTCAAGGTCAGAAGACCGCGGCATTTGAAATCATCGATTCGCTGGGATTCGCACCTGATATACATGCGCTTCCTGTGGGCAATGCCGGCAATATCACCGCATATTGGATGGGTTATCAGGAATACCATCGCGATCGGGTTGCTAGGTCATTGCCAGAGATGTGGGGATTCCAAGCAGAAGGCGCAGCGCCAATCGTTCGCGGCGCAATTGTCGACAAGCCTGAGACTATTGCTACGGCGATTCGCATTGGGAATCCCGCATCATGGAAAGAGGCAGAGGCTGCGCGCGATCAGTCAGGGGGTCGTATTGATTCTGTTACCGATGAAGAGATTTTGAGCGCGTATCGCTTGATTGCAGGGCGTGAGGGAATCTTCTGTGAACCATCATCAGCCGCAGGCCTTGCTGGTCTACTCAAGATGAAGGCGGCAGGTGCGCTTCCTCGGGAGAAGAAAATTGTTATTACGGTGACGGGCAATGGATTAAAGGATGTGCAATGGGCTCTCGAAGGCTCGGCTGACCCTATTGTTATCCCTGTCTCGCTCAGCCAAGCCGCTAAAGTTTTGGAGCTATCCTGATGGTCTCTCGCCCAACATTTCGCGCGACTCCGGTGACTATTCGCGTTCCTGCTACCAGTGCAAATCTTGGCGCCGGATTTGATTGCCTGGGACTTGCATTGGAAATCTACGATGGTTATGCGGCACAAGTTCTTGATGAACCAGGGCTAGATGTAGAGATCGCTGGCGAAGGTGCAGAGACCTTACGTAAAGATGAGAAGAATCTCGTCGTTGCCTCTATGAATGCAGCCTTCGATCACATGGGCGGACGTCCACGAGGCCTGGCGCTGCGCGCACTCAATGCGATACCTCATGGCAGAGGCTTGGGTTCCTCGTCGAGTGCGATTATTGGTGGACTTGTATTGGCTCGCTCTCTTGTAATCTCTGGAACGGAGCGACTCAACGATAGCGATTTGCTTGCATTAGCGACTGAGATCGAAGGGCATTCAGATAACGTCGCAGCAGCATTTCATGGCGGGGCAACCATCGCATGGGTTGAAGATGGTTCTGGGAGAGCGATTTCAATCCCAGTAGATCTGCGAATTATGGCTATTGCATTTATTCCCACCAAAGCAGGAGAGGTTGCAACGAAGAAGGCTCGCGCTCTTTTGCCAGAGTCAGTGCCTCATATTGATGCTGCAGTCAACATCTCGAGAAGCACATTGATGGTGGAGGCGCTCTCAAGAAAACCAGAATTGCTTTTCGCGGGAACAGAAGATCGAATCCATCAGTTCTATCGACAAAGTCAGATGCCAAAGAGTTATGAATTAATGACCACGTTGCGCGAAGCCGGTGTCGCCGCTTTCATCTCAGGCTCTGGTCCCACAGTTCTTGCCCTTCACTATGGATCTGTTGCTGACGCTCAGGAAATTGCACGAGCAGGGGAGGGCGCGTTCACCAGTCAGATCGTTGGCGTGAGCGCCAAAGGGGCCCACAATCTCGATTTGCGCTAGCCCCAAGGGGAGGTGTTACTCTTCTCCCATCGCCAGGGGATTTTTCCCCGAACTTACATAGAGCGATTAACTGATTTCCTTCTCAATTTTTCCCAATCATTGCGAATTGCGAAATCACAGTGAAACTACATCAACATGAATGAGGCATAGTGAGTGAAGTAAGTACTCGTAAAGCAAAGCCCGCTGGCGATCTATCTGCCATGCTCCTTCCAGAACTTCGAAAGGTCGCCACCCAACTGGGTATTGAAGGCGCTGCGAACTTGGCTAAGGGTGATCTGGTCCAAGCAATTGCTGATTTGCAGGCGGCAAATCGCGCGGCAGCGGCAAAAGAGAAAGAAGCGCGCCAATTAGAGCGGCAACAAGAGCGTGAAGAGCGACGTCGCGAGCGTAACCAAGGGCGAAACCAAAGTTCTGAGGAGGGCAACTCCTCTGACTCATCCGATTCCGATGACGATAGCTCTGTTGGTAGTTTTGGTGAAAATTCCTCTGGTAGCGATTCTGAAGGTTCTACTGATCGGAATGATCGCAGCAATCGTAACGATCGTAACGATCGTGATGGCGGGCGACGCGATCGTCACCGTGACCGTGATCGGGGCGACCGGAACGATCGTGCCCGCGATCGCGGCCGAGATCGCAGTGATCGTGGCGAGCGCGATATGACCATCCGCGAAGATGATGTATTGATTCCCGTGGGTGGATTACTCGACATTCTTGAGAACTATGCATTCGTGCGCACTGCCGGATATCTACCCAGCCCAAATGATGTCTATGTTTCGATGCAACAGGTTCGTCGATATGCGCTCCGTAAAGGTGATGTCATCACTGGTGCGGTTCGAGAGCCACGCGAGGGTGAGCGCCGCGAGAAGTTCAACGCATTGATTCGCTTAGACACTATTAATGGAATGGATCCAGAAGAGTTGCGAAATCGCGTCGAGTTCACCAAGCTCACGCCGCTTTATCCGCAAGAGCGACTTCGCCTTGAGACTCAACCAAATGTGCTCACCACTCGAGTCATCGATCTCATTGCCCCAATCGGTAAAGGCCAGCGTGGATTGATTGTTTCGCCGCCAAAAGCAGGTAAGACCATGGTCTTGCAATCCATTGCCAATGCCATCACGACAAACAATCCTGAGTGTCATCTCATGGTTGTTCTTGTCGATGAGCGCCCTGAAGAAGTTACCGATATGCAACGTTCGGTCAAGGGCGAGGTCATCTCCTCTACCTTCGATCGACCAGCAGAAGATCACACGATGGTGGCCGAGCTAGCAATCGAACGTGCAAAACGTTTGGTCGAATTAGGCCATGATGTAGTAGTTCTCCTTGACTCCATCACACGTCTTGGTCGTGCATACAACATTGCAGCCCCTGCCAGTGGACGAATCCTCTCGGGTGGCGTTGATTCAGCAGCGCTCTATCCGCCGAAGAAGTTCTTTGGAGCTGCACGAAACATTGAAGATGGTGGTTCCCTAACAATTCTTGCAACCGCTCTTATCGATACAGGTTCTCGTATGGATGAAGTTATCTTCGAAGAGTTTAAAGGAACTGGAAATATGGAGCTCAAGCTTGATCGCCGCATGGCAGACAAGCGAATCTTCCCGGCGGTTGACGTCGATGCTTCCGGTACTCGTAAAGAAGAGATTCTCATGGGCGCTGAAGAGTTAAACATCGTCTGGAAACTTCGCCGAGTCCTCCATGCACTTGATCCGCAGCAGGCTCTCGAACTTCTCCTTGAGAAGATGAAGGGGACCAAATCCAATGTGGAATTCTTGATGCAGGTCCAGAAGACCACTGTTGGACCAGGTACTGAGGGCGATAAATAAGGGGATTAGCCCTTGCGAGAACTCCTCGGTACTCTTATCTACCTAAGCGAGCCCAAAAGTTGCTGGTTCCCAAGTGCGGCCAAAACCCACTTGATCCAGCGAAAATGAAATGGAGCAAAAATAATGAAGGCTGAGATTCATCCAGAGTATGTAGAGACAACCGTCTCCTGCTCATGTGGCGCAACATTCACTACCCGCTCAACTGCCAAGAACGGTGCGATTTCCGTTGATGTCTGTTCGGTTTGCCATCCCTTCTACACCGGCAAGCAGCGCATCCTCGACACTGGTGGACGCGTCGCTCGTTTCGAAGAGCGTTTGAAGAAATCAGCTAACAAAAAGTAACTTTGCAAAGACCGCACCTCCGCCTGTCTAGACAGGCGGGTGCGGTTTTTTAATTGGAGGGGCCAGATGTCAGCCAACGAACGGTTTGCAAGTGCAGACGATCTTGTCGCTGAGCATGCAACCATCGAAGCGCAATTAGCAGACCCTGCAATTCATGGTGACAGCGGAAAAGCTCGCCAACTAGGCAAGCGTTATGCGCAACTTGGACCGATTGTCGCTGGATATAAAAGGTGGCGCGCGGCAAATGATGATCTGCTTGCAGCGCGTGATTTAGCAAAAGAGGATCCTTTATTCGCTGGAGAAATCCCAGCGCTCGAAGAGGGTGAGGCAATTGCAGCAAAGGCCCTTGAAGAGTTGTTGCTTCCACGCGATCCTAATGATGATCGGGATGTGATTGTCGAAATCAAAGCAGGTGCAGGGGGAGAGGAATCTGCGCTCTTTGCCGGAGATCTCCTTCGTATGTATCTTCGCTATGCCGAAACTCAAGGGTGGAAGGCAGAGATCATCGATGCCACCGAAAGTGATTTGGGCGGATATAAAGATGTCTCTATCGCCATTAAGAGCAAGGGAGTTCCCGAACCAGGACGCGCTCCCTATGCGAAGTTGAAGTTCGAAGGTGGAGTCCACCGCGTGCAGCGCGTTCCTGAGACAGAATCGCAAGGGAGAATCCACACCTCAGCCGCCGGAGTTCTCGTCCTTCCGGAGGCAGATGAGATCGACGTGGAATTAAATATGAATGATGTGCGCGTTGATGTATATCGCTCGAGTGGCCCCGGTGGTCAAAGCGTCAACACAACCGATAGCGCGGTCCGGCTTACCCACATTCCGACCGGAATCGTCGTCTCCTGCCAGAATGAGAAGAGCCAACTTCAGAATAAAGAGTCAGCGCTGCGAATCTTGCGCGCACGATTACTTGCCGCTGCGGTCGAAGCTCAAGAGGCGGCAGCTGCAGCCGAACGTAAGAGCCAGGTTCGCACCGTAGATCGCAGCGAACGAATTCGCACCTACAACTTTCCAGAGAATCGACTAAGTGATCACCGAGTAAATTTCAAATCTAATAATCTCAATGTGGTCCTTGATGGCGACTTAGATCCGGTAATTCAAGCCTTGATTGATGCGGACAAGGCAAGCCGACTTGCCGCTGGTTAACGATATGGCAAGTGCTCGAGAATTATTGGATTGGGCAGCGCAACAGTTACTCGCCACTAGCGAAAATCCTGAACTTGATTCGCAACTACTTCTCTCAGAAGCAACCGGACTTACTCGAACTCAGGTGAGATTTGCAGATGCAATTACTAGTGCGCAAGCAGATGAATTTCGCCAGTGGATTGCGCGCCGAAAAAATAGTGAACCCATCCAATACATCACCGGGCGTTCCTATTTTCGCGCCCTTACCCTCCATGTAGGCCCAGGAGTATTGATACCCAGACCAGAAAGTGAAATATTGGTAGAACTTGTTCTTGAAAGAGTAGAAAATCTTGGCGTTGTTAAAGTTCTGGACCTTGGGGCTGGCTCTGGAGCGCTAGCAATTGCAATCGCCAGTGAACTCTCTGGAGCATCAGTCACGGCACTTGAGAAAGATGCTCTAGCACTTGAATGGCTTCAAAAAAATGTCATTGCACTCAATACAAATATCGAAGTCCTCCACTTGGATGTGATTGATTTTTCTCGTGCCGGACACTTTGATGTCGTAATCGCCAACCCGCCATACATTCCCAATACACATTCCTTACCTCATGAAGTCAGCGCCTTTGAGCCTCATGGTGCGCTATTTGGCGGCACATCTGGATTGGAGATTCCAAAGCTATTTGTGGAAGCGGCTGCGCGATCATTGAAGAGCGGTGGCCTACTGGCTATCGAGCATCATGAGGAGCAAGGCGAGCAAATCCGCGAGATTCTTGGGGAATCTTTCACGAGAATCGAACTTCACTATGATTTGAACAAACGTCCACGTTTTAGCAGCGGGGTAAGAAAGTAATGGCAGAGTTAGTTGATATCACAAATCCCGCAGCGATAGACCGTGCGCTTCGAGAGATTCGATCTGGAAATGTAATTGCCATGCCAATCGATAGCGGATACATATTTGCAGCTGATGCATTCAATCGCATGGCAGTCAGCGCACTTCACCTATTGCGCAACGATCCAGTAGGTCAGGCAGCATCGGTAATGATTGGAGATAAGAGTCGAATTGTTGGCATCACGCGAGACATCTCAACTGCCGCCCACCAATTAATCTCCACGTTCTGGCCAGGAATGTTGACCCTTTATCTATCTCCTCATCCCGCCCTGACGTGGGACCTGGGTGATGAACGTTTACTTGATCAAGTTGCTGTACGCGTGCCCAACCATGATTTTGCAATCCGTCTTCTCAATGAGACTGGACCTCTTGCAGTGGCTGGAGCAGCACTTACTGGTCGCACACCTTTTGCTCAGCCGATACTTATTAATGAGGTCTTTGGTTCAAACCTAGATTTGATCTTCGATGGCGGTGAGATCCCAGCCCGAGCGCAGAGCACTGTGGTGGATTGCACAGTGAACAGGCCTCTGGTGGTTCGCCAGGGAGATATCGATTTCGCGAGCCTTCGCCAGGCCTGCCCTGAGATAAGCCAGGATGTGGGATAGATTTCCGACTCTATAAATGAGAACCAGTGAAGAGAGTAGGGAGGGTGCGTTGAGCGCCAAGTATTACGGAGCCAGTTATGAAGCGCTGGAATCCCAAGATCCCGAAGTAGCGGCAATGCTCATCTCGGAACTGGAGCGCGAGCGAAATGGCTTACAACTTATTGCCAGCGAGAACTTCACCTCACCTGCTGTCCTTGCTGCGCTGGGTTCGACTCTCTCAAATAAATATGCCGAAGGGTATCCAGGCAAGCGTTATTACGGCGGATGCGAAGAGGTAGATAAGGTCGAAGAGTTGGCAATTGCGCGAGCCAAAGAATTGTTTGGCGCGGATCATGCCAACTTGCAGCCCCACTCTGGAGCGAGCGCAAATATCGCGGTCTATCAAGCCTTCACAAAACCTGGTGACACCGTTTTAGCAATGTCGCTTCCGCATGGTGGGCACTTGACCCATGGTTCAAAAGTAAATTTCTCTGGTAAGTGGTTTAACGTCGAGTCATACGGAGTTCGACAAGATACTGAACTTATCGATTATGACGAATTGCGAGATCTTGCCGTCAAACATAAACCAAAGATGATTTGCAGTGGCGCTACTGCTTATCCCAGTTTGATTGATTTCAAACGGGTTCGTGAAATCTGCGATGAAGTTGGGGCAATAATGTGGGTCGATGCCGCACACTTCATCGGACTCGTCGCAGGTAAAGCGATCCCCTCACCGGTTCCCTATGCAGATGTCGTCTCATTCACTACTCATAAAGTTTTACGTGGTCCACGTGGCGGCATGATTTTGGCAAAAGCTGAACATGGCGCCGCTATTGATAAGGCAGTCTTCCCAGGAATGCAGGGCGGACCCATCATGAGTGCAGTCGCGGCGAAAGCGGTCGCACTTAAGGAGTGTCTACAGCCGAGCTACCAGAGATATGCGAAGGATGTCATTAGTAATGCGCAAGCGCTCGCCGCTGGTCTAGTGGATGAAGGAATGCGCGCAGTGTCTGGCGGAACTCAGACGCACTTGGCGTTGATTGATGTCCAGGCTCTAGGTGTGACAGGTAAAGAGTCCGATGAGCGCTGCGGTAGCGCTGGCATCACGCTCAACAAGAACTCGATTCCTTTTGATCCGCAACCTCCCTCTATCACTAGCGGTATTCGCGTGGGAAGTCCTTCGGTTACGACTCAAGGAATGGGAGTCGGCGAGATGCGAACAATCGCCTCACTCATAGCTCGAGCTATCAAGGAGCCAACTGCGGCAGCGAAGATATCTGGCGAGGTAAAGGAATTGTGCAGACGCTTTCCTGTTTACCCTGAAAACTAATGCGTGAGCATCTTCTAGCGCTCTTAATCACAGGAATATTTGTCTATCTCTTAACGCCCATCGCACGAACCATTGCGATCAGATTTGGTGCGGTTGCAAACGTTCGCTCTCGGGATGTACATAAAGAAGTGACTCCACGGTGGGGTGGAGTTGCCATCTGGCTCGCCATCATGTTGGGAATTCTGATTGCGTCGCAATTGAAATTATTAAGTAAGGCATTCCTTCAGGATCAACAGATCCGGGGAATCTGCATCGCAGCGACAGTTATTTGCCTTCTTGGAGTGATTGATGACAAGTGGGGCTTAGATGCCATCACAAAATTAGCTGGTCAAACTCTCGCAGCCGCAATCCTGGTTAACTTTGGCGTGCAACTCCTCTGGTTGCCACTTAATGGGGTGACGATGTTGCCCACCTCGTTAGGACAACTAGTCACAATTCTCATCATCCTTGTCACGATTAATGCGGTGAACTTCATCGATGGTTTAGATGGACTTGCTGCAGGGATTGTTGCCATCGCTGCAGGTTCATTCTTCGCCTTCGCCTATCTCTTATCAGTCGTTTATAACTTTGATCGAGCAGGCGCTCCATCTTTACTTACCGCAATCATGCTCGGTGCTTGCCTAGGTTTTCTTCCACACAATTTCTATCCTGCGCGAATCTTTATGGGAGATTCTGGTTCGATGCTCCTTGGTTTACTCCTCGGTGTTGCTGCTATCACTCTTACTGGCCAGATTGATGCGAATGCAATCGCTTCTCAGAATTTGGCTCCAACTCTTGTCCCGCTTCTTCTCCCATTTGCAGTGCTTGCGATTCCGTTAATTGATCTGCTTCTTGCAATTATCCGTAGAACGCGCGCTGGTCGTTCACCATTCGCACCAGATATGGGACACCTTCATCATCGCTTGTTAGCTCGTGGACATTCGCAACGAAGTGCAACCTTCATGATGTATCTCTGGACCTTACTTGTGGCAGCACCTGTATCTGCATCAGCATTTATCTCGTGGCGCATTAACTTACTCTTGTCACTTGCGCTCTTCGTGCCGATTCTCGTCCTCACTCTCAAACCTATAAAACCTGAATCCGCACTCAAGTGATCAATTACCCGGCGCTATTTCTTAAAGGTGCAATAACTCCTGCACTTATCATCGGAATTATCGGAACGGTACTTGCCACCGTTGTAGCAGGAAGCAGAGGTCTCTTTGCTGGACTTGCAGCTCTGATTGTCGTTCTTCTTTTCTTCATCATCCATCTCATTATTGCGGCGACGACGCGTACTCTTGATCCGCGCCTTACCTTCGCTTTTGTGGCTTTGAGCTTCTTGACCAAACTCATCGGAATGGCGGGATTTATGATTGCGCTCTCACGAACATCAATCGATCGGCCATGGTTTGCCGGTGTTGCCTTCGCCACAGCAGCGGGCTGGCTGGTCGGCGAGATGCTCGCCTATCGACGGTTGCTCCACCTGTAATAGGCTCCAGTAAAAGGCTCCAGTAATAGGCTCAAGCCATGGTGGAAGAGAGGCAGGGAAGATGACTGAACCCCCTCGCAAAGCCAGGAGCAGTCGCGGCGAAGAGAGTGCGCTCTGGTCAATTCTGGGCTATCTCATCTCCGGGCAAATTGTCTGGGGTGGGATTGGTTGGCTCATCGATCGATGGCTTGGAACCTCATTTGTGGTGCTCATCGGCCTCTTAGTCGGAATGGGTTCATCTATCTACCTGGTCTGGCTCCGATACGGGCGGCGCTAGGGGTTTAGGCCCCGAGTGATTTCGCGCAAGTGGCAATTTCCCCATAGGGTTTGGCGCGAAGCACGGTGATCAGCGACTAGTGGTGGCCAGTAATGGAAGGAATGGGTAGCGAGTGATTCGGTTAGCTACTGAAGGAGAAGGCTTCAAGCCTCCTAGCGCAAAAGATTTCGTGCTCCCGCCAATATTTGGTGACAACGCTTTCACAACCAAACCAATCTTCTTGGTTTTTCTTTCAGTAATTCTTATCTCCACATTCTTCATTCTCGCCGCACGTAAAGCTGCGGTAGTGCCCTCCAAGCTCCAATATGCGGGGGAGAGCGTTTACGGCTTTGTCCGCGACAATCTTGCAAAAGATGTCATCGGCCATGAATTCATGCGCTTTGTCCCTTACCTCTTCACGCTCTTCACCTTTATTTTGGTAAATAACATTTTTGGCATCGTTCCAATGTTGCAATTTCCAACGATGTCTCGCGTGAGCTTCCCATATGTCTTAGCGATCATCACCTTTTTCGTCTTCCACTATGTAGGAGTGCGAAAGCAAGGCGCATTTAAATACATCAAAGAGATTATGTTCATGCCGGGCGTTCCAAAAGCGGCATACATTCTCATCACTCCTCTTGAACTTCTGACCTTCTTCCTTGTGCGGCCACTAACCCTCTCACTCCGTCTCTTTGCCAATATGTTTGCTGGCCACTTGCTGTTATTGGTCTTCATTTTGGGTGGAGAGCACTTACTTCAAGGAGTGATTGGGCTGAAGCTAATCAGTCCGTTTGCTTTCTTCATCGGCATCGTGCTGACCTTCTTCGAATTTATGGTTCAGTGCCTGCAGGCCTACATATTCACTTTGCTCTCAGCGCTTTACATCGCGGGGGCGCTGGCGGATGAGCACTAGAGAGAGCACGAGAAAGATTTTGTATCAACGGTAGGGCGCCCGTCCTATCGAAAAGAACGAAAGGTAGAAAAGGTAACAACATGGAAGGCACACTCAACCTGGTCGGTTTCGGCCTTGCAGCAATTGGTCCTGGTATCGCAACCGGACTTATCTTCGCTGCGTACATCAATGGTGTAGCACGTCAACCTGAGGCACGTAGCGTGCTCCAGCCGATTGCATTCCTTGGCTTCGCGTTGGCTGAAGCGCTTGCACTCTTCGGTCTGGTCCTAGCGTTCGTTCTCTAAAATCATGATCACATTAGCCGCCGGAGAAGAAATCAACCCATTGGTTCCGCATACTGCGGAAATCATCGTTGGTTTCATCGCATTCACTCTGCTCTTTTTGGTCCTCCGCTCCAAAGTGGTGCCGATGTTCGAGCGCGCATTTGCCGCTCGGACCGAAGCCATTCAAGGTGGAATCGAAAAGGCTGAGCGTGCGCAACGTGAAGCCCAGGCAGCGCTTACTGAGTATCAATCACAATTGAACTCGGCACGAGGCGAAGCTCAGGCAATTCGCGAGAGCGCACGCGTTGAAGGTGCGGCGCTGCTCGAGCAGATGCGAGCTAAAGCTCAAGAGGAGGCAGCACGAATCACCGCTGCAGCCTCTGCTGCAATCGAAGCAGAACGCACTGCTGCAGTGGTCTCGCTTCGAAATGAAGTGGGTTCACTTGCTATTGAACTTGCCAATCGAATCGTCGGTGAATCTCTCGATGATCAGGCGCGTCAATCGCGTATCGTCGATCGTTTTCTTGACGAGCTCGAGAGCCAGAAGAAGTAAGCGAAATATAGTTTCCGGGAGTGAATTGATATGGCACTTGAGATGAAGGGCGCAAGCCGCCAAGCGTTAATCGCGCTTCGTGGCGTTGCTGGCAACCCTTCAGGTGATGAAGCGGGGCGAATCTCCCAGGATTTGTTCACGGCAATCCAGGTTCTTGATTCCTCACTTCCACTTCGACGCGCCCTCACAGATCCCACTCGTGAGAGTGCGAGCAAGAGCGCGTTGGTTGATGATCTCTTTGCCAAGTCCTTATCTGCTCCAGCTCTGACAATAATCAAGAGTGGTGTGAGTGAGCGATGGTCCAGCCCTTCAGATTTACCTGCTGGACTTGAAGTGATTGCAATCGAAGTAGAGGCAGGAGCAATTGACGGGGTAGATGTGGAGCTGATGGGAATTGCCCACGCATTAAGTGGCGCCAGAGAGTTATCTGGTGCGCTAATGGGTGGACGGGCAATCGATTCCCTCGTATCAGATCTCTTCTCACAGAAGGTCTCTGCTCCCGCTTTACGTATCGCATTAGCGATTGCGCGCAATTTGCGAGGTCGCCACTATGTAGCTGCCCTCGAAGAGAGTGCGAATGTTGCTGGCGCTCGTCGAAAAAAGACGGTCGTACACGTACGTAGCGCTATTGCTCTTACTTCTGCGCAGAGCGATCGACTACGTGCCAGCTTAGGTAAAGAGTTGGGACGCGATGTGTCACTTGATTTAACAGTCGATCCATCAGTACTTGGTGGAATCGAAGTGCAATTTGATGATGACATGGTTGACGGCACCATCGCCCGACGCCTTGCTCATGCCGGTCGAACGCTGACGAGTAATTAGAGCTAACTAAGCGAAGTAATAGAGAAGAAGAAATCCAGAAGTAACCCAGCTAGAACTAGGTAGAAGGAGAAGAAGATGGCCGAACTCACGATCCGCCCCGAGGAGATTCGTGATGCCCTGGCGAAATTCGTTAAGAGTTTTGAACCAGGTGGCGCTACCCGCGAAGAGACAGGTGTAGTTGTCGAGGCAGGTGATGGAATCGCTCGTATCGAAGGTCTTCCTTCGACGATGACCAATGAGTTGCTGCAATTTGAGAATGGCACTCTTGGGCTGGCGCTCAACCTCGATGTACGCGAGATTGGTGTGGTTATCCTCGGCGAGTACACCGGTATTGAAGAGGGAACAACGGTCCGTCGTACTGGCGAGATCCTCTCTGTTCCGGTCGGCAATGGCTTCCTCGGTCGTGTAGTTGATCCACTCGGTCGTCCAATCGATGGCAAAGGTCCAATCGCCGAAGAGGGGCGCCGTGCGCTCGAACTTCAGGCGCCTTCGGTTGTGCAACGTCAACCTGTTAAAGAGCCAATGCAAACTGGAATTAAAGCAATTGATGCGATGACTGCGATCGGGCGCGGTCAACGTCAGTTGATTATTGGTGACCGCCAGACTGGTAAGACTGCCATTGCAATCGACACCATCATCAACCAGCGTGAAAACTGGAAGTCAGGCGATCCAAAGAAGCAGGTTAAATGTATTTACGTAGCGATCGGCCAGAAGGGTTCGACCATCGCATCCGTTCGCGCAGCTCTTGAAGAGGCTGGCGCACTTGAATACACAACTATCGTCGCTTCACCTGCATCTGATCCAGCAGGATTTAAATATCTTGCGCCGTATACCGGTTCTGCAATCGGACAGCATTGGATGTACAAGGGCGAGCATGTATTGATCATCTTTGATGATCTTTCCAAGCAAGCTGAGGCATATCGTTCAGTCTCTCTCTTGCTACGTCGTCCACCAGGCCGCGAGGCATACCCAGGAGATGTCTTCTACTTACACTCACGTCTACTCGAGCGTTGTGCGAAGCTCTCGGACGAAATGGGTGGCGGTTCGATGACTGGCCTTCCCATCATCGAGACGAAGGGTAATGACGTCTCTGCGTTCATCCCGACAAACGTCATCTCTATTACCGATGGACAGTGCTTCCTTGAAACTGACCTCTTCAACGCAGGTGTTCGACCAGCAATCAACGTCGGTATCTCGGTATCGCGCGTAGGTGGTTCGGCACAGACCAAAGCAATTAAGAAGATTGCTGGACGTTTGCGTCTAGACCTCGCGCAGTTCCGCGAACTCGAAGCCTTCGCTGCTTTCGGTTCCGACCTTGATGCTGCATCAAAGGCGCAACTTGAGCGTGGTTCACGAATGGTTGAGTTGCTCAAGCAAGGTCAGTACTCACCATATTCAGTCGAGCGTCAAGCAGCTTCGATTTGGGCAGGCACCACCGGACAACTCGATGAGATTCCGGTCCAAGATATCCGTCGATTCGAGAGCGAGTTCCTTGATTTCATCGGAACTGAGCGGAAGGCAATCTTCGATGTGATTGCTGAAACGCGCGATTTAAGTGATGACACTGTTGCATCCCTCAAAGAGGCAATTGCTGCTTTCAAGTCACGTTTCGTGCCATCAGCGAGCAAGCCAGTAAACGAGGCGCCAGCAGAGGCTCTTGAGGGTGAAGGCAATGAGCAGATCACTCGAATGGTTCCGGTGAAGAAGTAACCAATGGGCGCACAACTCCGCATCTACCGACGCCGAATTCGTTCGGTTAAGGCGACAAAGAAGATTACGAAGGCGATGGAGCTTATTTCCGCTTCTCGTATCGTGAAGGCGCAACAGCGCGTCAATGCTTCTACGCCTTATGCCAACGAACTCACGCGGGCAGTTACTGCGGTTGCATCCTTTGCATCAGTTGATCACCCACTTACCTCGTTTGAGCCCAACCCAAAGCGCGCAGCCGTTCTTTTGATTACTGCTGATCGCGGTATGGCTGGCGCCTATTCGAGTAGCGCAATCAAAGAGGGCGATCAACTCATTGCTGCGTTACGTCAACGTGGACTTGATGCCAAGGTGTATATCGTTGGCCGCAAGGGACTCTCGTATTACAAGTTCCGCGATCGTGCGATTGCTAAGTCATGGACTGGCATCAGTGATAACCCGACATATGCAGCGGCCAGTGAAATTGGCAAGGAGCTAATCAAGGCGTTTATCGCCGATTCAGCGACTGATCCTGATGGCGTTGCCGAACTTCACGTGGTCTATACCGAATTCCGCTCTATGGTCACCCAAGAGGCGATGGCAAAACGTATGTTGCCGCTCGAGGTTGTCGAGAGCACAGGTCCAGTGGGAATCCTTCCCATGTATGAATTTGAACCGAGTGCAGATTCGGTTCTTGACGCGCTACTTCCAAAGTACATAGAAGCGCGTATTTACAATGCTTTGCTCCAGTCGGCGGCATCAGAACATGCTGCACGTCGTCGTGCAATGAAGTCAGCAACCGATAATGCTGATGAGTTGATTAAGTCGTTCACTCGAAAGGCGAACGCAGCTCGTCAGGCAGAAATCACCCAAGAGATCAGCGAAATTGTAGGTGGCGCAGATGCGCTTGCCTCTGCGATGGCAGGAAGCGAGTAAGAGATGGCAACAGATACCCAAACAGTAACCGGACGCGTAGCGCGAGTTATCGGGCCAGTTGTGGACGTTGAGTTCCCAACCGGATCGATGCCCGAGATTTTCAATGCGCTCCATGTTGATGTGACACTTGGTGGCCAAGCGCGCACCCTCACCCTCGAGGTCGCACAGCACATCGGTGACTCCCTCGTCCGTGCTATCTCGATGCAGCCAACTGATGGCATGGTTCGTGGTGCGAGCGTCCGTGATACCGGTGCTGCAATCTCGGTTCCAGTCGGTGATGTCACCAAGGGACATGTCTTTAACACCCTTGGCGAATCCCTCGATGTCCCAACCTCATCTCTTGATGTGAAAGAGCGTTGGCCGATTCACCGTAAGGCTCCTGATTTCGATCAGCTCGAGTCAAAGACGGAGATGTTCGAGACTGGTATCAAAGTTATCGACCTACTTACCCCTTATGTAAAAGGTGGAAAAATCGGCCTCTTTGGTGGTGCTGGTGTAGGTAAGACTGTTCTTATTCAAGAGATGATTTACCGAGTAGCTGAGAACTTCGGTGGCGTATCGGTCTTTGCTGGTGTGGGTGAACGTACTCGTGAAGGTAACGATCTCTTCCTTGAAATGACCGAGACTGGCGTTATCAATAAGACCGCGTTGGTCTTCGGACAGATGGATGAGCCACCAGGAACCCGTCTTCGCGTAGCGCTCTCCGCGCTGACGATGGCGGAGTATTTCCGCGATGTACAGAAGCAGGATGTGTTGCTCTTCATCGACAACATCTTCCGCTTTACCCAGGCAGGCTCTGAAGTTTCCACCCTCCTCGGCCGTATGCCTTCGGCTGTGGGTTACCAGCCAACTCTTGCCGATGAGATGGGCCAACTACAGGAGCGGATCACATCAACACGT